>JBILKT010000136.1:0-4811 GCA_044376545.1 Alphaproteobacteria bacterium | reverse complement strand
TAAACGTGCGGACAATCGGGATGAATCGCGCAATCACAATCGCTTTCTGCCCGTGCTTGGCGTAAAACACTTCCGTTTTAGCGAGGTTTTGCGGGTTAAAGAATCGCCCTTTTTCGTTGGCGAATAGATTACGTCCATACCGCTTGCCAATTAAATATCCCACCTCGTTGCCTGCAATGGCGGCAACAATGCACCCAAGGGTTAAGGTTGTGATATGCATATAGCCTTGCGCCGCAAAAATTCCCGCCATAAACAGCAGGCTATCTCCGGGGAGAAAGAAAAAGACGCAACATTCCAGAAAGATAATCAGCCAGATGCCATACAGCCCTATCGATTCGATAAGCAGTGGTAAATCCTTGATAATATCTAATACACCAGCATCAGCAGCCATGTCTTTTCCTACTTGTTACAAGGTATTTTTGTTTTTCCTATGCTCTTTCCAAAAATGAATAATAGCAGGCAAGAATGATAGCACAATAATCCCTAACACTACAATAATGAGGTATTTTTCCATCAGTTCAGCAGGAATAATCTGTCCTAAGAAATACCCCAAAATAATAAGTCCGCCACACCACGCTACCCCCCCAATCACATTATAGATGAAAAATTCGCGCTTATCCATCCCCACAATGCCTGCAAAAACGGGCGTGAACGTACGCACCACAGGCAGAAACCGCGCAATCACCACCGCCATTTTACCATGTTTGGCGTAAAACTCTTCGGTTCGCGCAAGATTGCGGGGGTTAAACAGCTTGCCTTTCTCATTATCAAACAAGCCACGACCATACCGCTCCCCAACAACATAGCCAATTTTATTGCCCACCACAGCGCCCACCAAGCAGCCCAAAATCAGCGGAATAACAGGCATATAGCCTTGCGAGGAGAAAAACCCTGCCATAAACAACAGGCTGTCCCCAGGGAGAAAGAACACAAAACTCGATTCTAAAAAGATGATGAGCCACACCCCATACATCCCAACAGACTTAATAAGATTAGGAATATCTTTCAGCGTCTCCAGCGAAAACCAATCTGCGGCCATTTTTTCTTCTTTCTATTTTTGCAAAGTATAGCTACTGATTTTTAAATTCAAACACAAGAGGGATATAACACACCATGGAACGCCTTATCGAAAAAGCCATTTTTGCCAGCCGTTGGCTCATGGCGCCCTTTTACATTGGGTTGATTGGCGCACTCGCCGTATTATTATTCAGTTTTTGCAAGGAGCTGCTGTATTTCGTGGGAAAAATTCCTGAAATTACCCAAAACGAGGCAATTCTGGGCGTGCTAGCACTGATTGATATTTCGCTTGCAGGCAACTTGCTGCTGATGGTGATTTTTGCGGGCTATGAGAATTTCGTCTCGAAACTCAACATTGATGTGGATCATGCTGATATTCCCGAATGGCGCGATTCGGTTGATTTTTCCTCGTTGAAGCTCAAACTCATTGCCTCCATTGTGGCCATCTCTGGCATTCACTTGTTGAAGATGTTCATGGAAGCAGGCAAGTCTTCGAAAGAAGAATTGTTCTGGATGGTGATTATTCATCTCGTATTTGTGGGATCAGGCGTGTTGTTAGCGTTGATGGATTACATTGCGGGGAAGACCAAGGCGCTGAAGAAGAAGCCATACTAACCGTCTTTGAAACTATAAAGCACTATGACCACCCAAAAACTTACACCAGAACAACACTCTGTGCTCTATGAAGAAGGCACAGAACGCCCGTTCACCAGCCCGCTGAACGAGGAGAAACGTGACGGCGTGTATGTCTGTGCGGCGTGTGGCACGCCCCTGTTTGAGTCCAGCACGAAATTTAATAGCGGCACAGGCTGGCCAAGTTTTTACCAGCCGATTGAGGGCAACATCGGCACGAAAATTGACAGGAAACTCCTTGGCGAGCGCACCGAATACCACTGCTTGAAATGTGGCGGGCATCAGGGGCACGTATTCAACGATTCCCCCACGCCAACAGGCTTACGCTATTGCAATAATGGCGTGGCGCTGCAGTTTGTGCCTGAAGGAGAGGAGATTTCCTGACATAGGGCGGAGCATCACACACACCCCCCGTCACCCCGTCGCATGACGGGGCCCAGAGAAGTACCAGAGAAGTTAAAAGACCAGACCCCGTCATGCGACGGGGTGACGGACTTTGGTGCTGAACGTCACCCCGTCTTCATGACGGGGTCTGGTAATCTCCCCATCCTCATCAGCCCCGTCATACGACGGGGAAACTACTCCACCACCCTGTTCGGCACCCACAACGCCCCGCGTTGCGCCATTTCCGCCTGCTGCAATCCATCCCGTAATGCCACCACTTGGGGGGCGTGTGCAAACGCCTGCACCAGAGACAGCGCACTCAGGAAATGCCCGCCTGTGATTTTGTCAATCACCGCACGGAACGGATTTTTCTCTTCAGGCAGAACTACCAACGGCACGGCATCCTCTGCTTTCTTGCCGACCGCTACTTTTGCTAAATCGAGCGTATCTTGCAGCGTACCCACTTGGTCAATCAAGCCCACTTTCAGCGCAGCATCCCCTGTGAAAATGCGCCCACCGACCACAGATTCCAAAGCCTCGCCTTTTAAGTTACGTGCCGCCGTAACCTTCGCTTTAAAGTCCGTGAACACATCATCTAAGGAGCGCGAGAACGCTGCCGATTGGGTAGCGGTAAATGGTGTAACACCACTCCACATCAAGGCATTGTCGCCGAGCGCGATGCTATCGAACTTCACCTTTGCCTTAGCGGCAATCTCTTGTGTGACTAACTTGCCGCCAAACACGCCGATAGAGCCCGTAATTGTGCCTGCATTGGCAACAACCGTATCCCCCGCAAGGGCAATGAAATAGCCGCCAGAGGCTGCCATGTCGCCCATGCTCACAAACACTTTTTTGCCCGCTAATTTAGCGCGTTCTAAGGCATCGCGGATGGTATCTGAGGCGATATATGATCCCCCGCCGCTATCAATCCGCACCACAATCGCGCCAACGGTTTTGTCGTCAATAGCATCTTGAATTGCCTCAATGTAATCCTTAGGCAAGATCAGTCTGCCGTCTCCTCCCGCACCATCATCATCCGCATTGCGCATGATAACCCCATGCATGTAAATCAGAGCGATACGTGCAGTATCATTGCCAGAATCATTGTAAGACATCGCCTGCTTAGCAAGCCCCTCTTGCTTCAGCCCCAGATATTCTCCGACGGCAAAAAATAAGGGTGACTTTTTCGACGCTGACGGCGTGTCCTTTGCCACATCTTTTGCTGGAGCACGCCACGGCGTTGTTGCTTTTTCAAGCAGTGGCAGCCCAAGGCGTTTCCGTACGTCGTTTTCCATGTCTTGCCAATAGCCGAGTTTATCAACAAGCCCTGCCGGTACCGCATCTTTGGCTGAAAACGGCGCGTTGTTCACGAGGGTACGCACATCGCCCACTTTTGGACGCCCTTTTTTAACCGCCGCCGTCAGCTGTGCGAAATAGGATTCCAATAAACCCGTCAACTCTGCCCGATGCTCTGGTGTGAAGCCCGTCTCGGTAAGTTGGTTCGGACCCGTTTTATAGGCAGCCCGCTTCTGAAACTCAGGCTTAATCCCTGCCCACGCGAGCGTATCTTTAAAGAAGGGCACTTCAATGCCCAAGCCATTCAACGCCAACAAACCAGAGGGCTGCATCCAAATTTCATCAAACTGCGAGGCGAGATAATAGCGGCGCGTAGCGTTGTCGCCTTCAGAAAACGTATCGGTAAACGCAATGGTAAATTTCCCTGCCTTTTTAAACGTGGCTAAGGCTTGGTGAATTTCTTGCGCTTTGGCGATGCTGATTTCTGAAAAACTAATGTCCGCCACCAAACCCTTGATGTGCGTGTCGGCAGCCGCCTGTTTAATCGTGCGGGCAAGCGTGAGTACATCAATATCATCAGGGTGCAAAATCTTGGCAATCGGATCGCGCAACGGCGCATCATTTACAGGATTCGCGAAATCCACGAATAACACCGCACTTTCAGGGAGCTTCACCACCTCTTTTTCAGCTTGGCTACGCACAAAGGCAATCAGGGAAATGGTACTTACAAGGGAGAAAAAGCCGATAACAATCAGAATCCGCGCGGCGGCTTTTTTCAAAAATTTAAACATATCTCTCCAATACGGACACAGCGTAACAGTGTGCCTCTTTGATTTTTAAGGGGTAAGGAACTTTAGCGTATAGAACTGTCTAGAGATTTCACACCACAAACCTGCAACAAAGTTTTGTATAACCAGACCCCGTTATAAAAACGGGGTGACGTTTGTATCGATGGAAGCCTTTCTAGACCCCGTTATAAAAACGGGGTGACGAACTTTCTAACGAAGCGTCACCCCGTCGCATGACGGGGTCTGGGAAAGAAACAGATCCTCTTGGTGCAGTCTATAGGGTGGCATCTTATACACCAGCACTGTACACGATACAAAACGTGCATCCTATAATTCCATAGTAGCGTTTTTTATAAAATTTGTCAAGGAAGGGAAGGCGTGTTTTTACCGTGATGGGGCAGAGACCTCTTTTTTATTGATTTTTAATATGAAACATGATAAGACTGCATCAGTTTTTATCGCTCCAGTTGGACGGTTAGTGTTTGCCTTTGTGCAATCCTGTTTTTTTAGGCAATATGCCTTTGAATAATAAGGACAAACTAATCGTCTTCTGTCGGTAAGAAATGAGGCATAATGGAAAAAAAGGGGGGCTGGAAATAGGCTCTAACTAGTGCATAGTGTGGGTTTTAGAGGGAATAGAGATGAGCACGAATAAAAATGCCCGAAATGCGGTGGGCGAGGGGTAAAAAAGAA
>JBILKT010000135.1:0-4868 GCA_044376545.1 Alphaproteobacteria bacterium | reverse complement strand
CTTGGTGTGTAAAAACATCTTAGAGCTTGTCCCGAAACTAACGTGCAAGTTTAAAATTGATCTTTTTGGCTGCAAAACAACACCAAAATAGGGAAAATACTCTCGTATACCCCGCTATTTTGGTGTGATGACAATTCCACCTACGCTAATCACTGTGCCCTTCGGGCTTGTGTTTAGCAAGGTTCATTGGCTTGCGCGTGAAAAAGCGATGCTTTTTCCCTGCTCGCTCCACAAAAATTTCAATTTTCTCCTTATGCGTTAGTTTCGGGACAAGCTCTTACACGAGGATGTAGCCATGCACGACATTAAATTTATCCGTGAAAACCCGCAAGAATTTGACGCGCAACTGGCGCGGCGGGGGCTGCCACCCGTTTCTGATGAAATTTTAGCATTGGATAAAAAACGCCGTGCCCTGCAAACGCAGGCACAACAACTGCTTGAGCAACGCAACGCCGCCTCAAAAGACATTGGCGCAGCCAAAGCCGCCAAGGATGAGGCAAAAGCCGCAAGCCTGATGGCAACAGTCAACACGTTGAAGGAAAAACTCCCTTCAATCGAGGCACAAGAACGCGCCATTGCAAGCGAGCTTGACGCTATCCTCTCCAGCCTCCCCAATCTCCCCGCTGCTGATACCCCCCATGGCAAGGACGAACACGACAACCTGGAAATCCTTAAAAGCGGCACCCCACGGGTATTTGATTTCACCCCCCAACCCCATGAAACATTGGGGGAGAAATTGGGTCTATTGTCTGCGGAAACGGCGGCAAAGTTGTCGGGCAGTCGGTTTGTGGTGCTGCGCGGTGCGTTGGCAAAATTAGAGCGGGTGCTCGCGCAATTCATGCTCAACACCTTGACGGAAGAATTCGGCTATGAAGAAGTCTCGCCGCCGTTATTGGTGCGGGATGAAGCCATGTATGGCACAGGGCAACTGCCTAAATTTGCCGAGGGTTCTTTCAAAACAACAGCAGACTTGTGGCTGATTCCCACAGCGGAAGTGAGCCTCACAAACTTAGTGCGCGAGGAAATTGTTGGTGTAACGCAGTTACCCTTGCGGTTTACGGCACACACGCCGTGTTTTCGTTCAGAGGCAGGCTCAGCGGGGCGGGACACAACGGGCATCTTGCGCCAACACCAGTTTTATAAGGTGGAGATGGTGAGCATCACCACGCCAGAGCAATCCGTGGCAGAACACGAGCGGATGACGCAATGCGCCGAGACTATCCTGCAACGTTTAGGGTTGCCCTATCGCAAGGTGCTGTTGTGCACGGGCGATGTGGGTTTCTGCGCCGTGAAAACCTATGATTTAGAGGTGTGGGTGCCGTCGCAAAACACCTATCGGGAGATTTCGAGCTGCTCAAACTGTGGCGATTTCCAAGCCCGCCGCATGAACGCACGGTTTAAGGATGCAGACGGGAAGAACCAATTTGTGCATACGTTAAATGGGTCAAGTTTAGCCGTGGGGCGCACGCTGCTTGCGATTATGGAAAATTATCAACAGGCGGATGGGAGCATCGCAATTCCTGCCGTGTTACGGGGGGGGATGGGGTGTGATACTATAAAGCCATGAAAATCAAGTACTACGAAGCAACAGACTCTCTTTACATAGACTTAAAAAACACCCCCAGTGTGCGCAGTGTTGTTGTGTCTGATGGGGTGGTGCTTGATTATGATGAGACAGATACCCTTGTGGGGATAGACATCGACCAAGCACGAAAAACCTTGAGTTCAAAGAATTTATTGTAACATCACTGCCCAAAGACATGGTGGTTTTGGCTGGATAGCGCATAGCGAAACGGCCCCATTTTTACCATTGCTCCGCTCTCAAAAATAGAGTATATTTAGGTGTAATTTGTATTATGCAATTTAAGGTATAGAGTATTATGGACACCGCATTATCATTATCGAATGAACAAAGTGGTTTGGATCGTTTTGTTGCCTTGGTTGGCAACCTCGCTGTTTTTGTTCTTAAAAAAATACCTTTTATGGACGTTATAGCAGAAAATGTAAAAGATGATTTGAAAAAACGTGGTATGTTGTTTTTAAATCAAGAAGAAGAACAACAGCTTGCACCCCGCAACAGAATCGCAGCGATGCAATATGAAGGTAACGACGACACACAGCCCGAGTTGGCAAATCCTCTTGAATCCACTGCCCCCCTTCAACAAGAGCCCAATCAAGGATGGGAAGCAGAACATGATAATAATGGTGGTGTAACCCTGATTAATCACGGCTTTAAGAATGATTTAATGGCGGGCAAGGGGCCTGGCATGGAGAGGACTTCTGCAGAAGCTGATGCTATGATGGAAACGATGCGAAAAATAAAAGAAGCACAAGAAACTGGCTACTCTTCTTAAACACAAATGCCCACCGCCTCTCTCCTCATCATCGGCAATGAAATTCTCTCTGGGCGCACGGCCGATAAAAACCTGCAATATCTTGCGGTAAAACTTGAGGAGCAGGGTGTGCGTTTGCAAGAAGTGCGTGTGGTGCGGGATGTGGAGGCGGATATTATCACCGCCATCAATACCCTTAGAACGCAATATGACACCGTGTTTACAAGCGGCGGCATTGGCCCCACCCATGATGATATTACGACAGCCGCTATTGCCAAGGCGTTTGAAGTCCCTCTCCACCAACACCCCGAGGCGTTAGCGGCTTTACAGGCGTATTACAAACCAGCCGATTTAAACGCTGCTCGCTTGAAAATGGCGTTACTTCCCATCGGCGCAACCCTCATTCCGAACCCCCTCAGCAATGCCCCCGGATTTCAGTTGGAAAATGTGGCGGTGATGGCGGGCGTGCCGCGCATCTTCCAAGCGATGGTTGATTTTGTGGTGCCTGCGTTGGTCACAGGGGATGTTATCCACAACAAAACTGTTACAACGCATCATCCCGAGGGCACGATAGCGGCATTCTTGGAAGAATTAGAATTAGCAACAGCGGGCTTAAGCATCGGCAGTTATCCGTTTTTCACCGATGTAGGCAGGGGGACGAATATCGTCCTCAGAAGCACTGTTTTGGCGGATGTGGAGGCAGCGCAAGCGGCGTTGGAGGGGTATTTAGAGGGTTTAGGCATTACATAGTCCTGCAGGTAAATGATAAAGTGCGAATCGTCACCCCGTTTTTATAACGGGGTCTGGATCCAGGGCAATCGCATTAGGAATTTTATTCCTTTAAAAACAATAAGTTACGCGATAGGCTTTAATGTTGAAATTCTGAAAAACCATTATTTTTCAATGAGTTATTTTTTCTAATGCAATCGCCCTGGGTCTGGATCTTTGTTTTTTACCAGACCCCGTCATGCGACGGGGTGACGTTTATACGGATAGAAGATGTTTTAGACCCCGCACTTCTCCAAAGGTCTTTTCGACCTTCAGGGTAGCGGGGTGACAGACTTTGTTGTTGCAGGCTGCTCATACCAATCCGCTTAAATTCCTAAAAGAATGCGTCATAAATTAAAGTAGCTGGACCCCTGCCTCCCGCTGCGCAAGCGCCTGCGCGGCGGGAGGCAGGGGTCCAGCAAGTTTTAGAAACTTAAGCGGATTGGTATAAGAATCTCGAAATACGATTACTCGTTTGAGACTATCAGGCATTAGGGTTTGGGGGGATGTTTATCCCTAAACCCTAAACCCCAAACCCTACACCCTTCCCTCACGCCGCCTTCGGGTCAACCCAGCCAATATGGCCATCGGGACGACGATAGACCACGTTCACATTGCTGCTCTTGCTGTTGCGGAATAAAAACAACGGGGCACTGGAAAGGTCAAGGCGCATCACCGCATCTTTCACCGTCATGGCTTCAATGGCGCTGCTCATTTCGGCGATAATAATCGGGTTATCTTCGGTTGTTTCTTCCTCCAAATGCGCGTCATGCTCCACCACATATTCCATGGCGGCGAGCAGCTCAATGGCATCTGCGGTGCGGGTGTTGTGATGATTACGGAGGCGTTGCTTATAGCGACGGAGTTGTTTTGCAAGGCGCACGACCGCGCCGTTAAAGGCGGCGTAGGCTTCGTCGGCTTCAAATTCGCTTTTAACTTTAATGCCGTTGCCTGTACCCACCAATAGGGAAATATCAACGTGGAAAAATGCACTATTTTTGTTGAGCACCACGGTACAGGTGATAACTTTATCAAAATACTTGGCAACAATATCTTGCAACTCGGTTTCAATATGACCACGGAGTGCCGCGCCCACATCCATATTTTTGCCTGTAATGGTTACGTTCATAAATCCCCTTTTCTGTTTCTGATTGTCATAAAAGGATAACAAAAAGGGAGAGTGGTTTCAATGGTAAATACGTTTTCAAACAAAGAATGCCTTGCAGCAGATACGGCATTCTTTGTTTTTTAAATAGCAGTCAAGTGATTACGAACAGCAATGGATTCTACCTGTGAAGAATGGCACTCGCAACGTGTTCGAGATGCTTCCGAAAGCCCTAATTATTGAGACAGCCCAATATCTTTTGCAACAGCCTTAATTTGTCCGTACAGGATTTTACACCGCTTGAGGATGAATATCGCCCCCAACTACTCTTTAGTTCTGATTTCAGGCTCTCAGGCTTCTGTTTTCAGTCTACCCCCGCCGCTTCAACCGTCGTCTCTCCACCGACGACGGAATGCCCATGGCTTCGCGATATTTCGCCAACGTGCGGCGGGCAACGCGGATGCCCTCTTTATCGAGCAATACCATCAACTCATCATCAGAGAGAATGTTTTGCGCAGTTTCGCTATCAATCAGCGCTTTGAGGCGGTGTTTCACGGCCAAAGCAGACATATCACCCGTGTCAGAGCCAAGCCCCGCGCTGAAAAAATATTTCAGCTCAAAAATCCCCCGTGGCGTATTGATATATTTATTGCTGGTCACGC
>JBILKT010000185.1:0-3444 GCA_044376545.1 Alphaproteobacteria bacterium | reverse complement strand
AAAACAATAAATTACTTCGATGATCTGCTTTCAAAAAGCTAAAGTGTCCAGATTCCAATAAAGACCAATGACACAGCAATACTCAATTTTGGTAAACAGTTCAGACGGATATGAGGACTGTTGGTCACCCTTTTTCCATTTGCTAAAAAAGTATTGGCCTTCCTGTCAAGCTAAGATATATCTAAACACTGGGCATAAAAGTTGGGTAACTGGAAGTGCCAACACTTTAATTTGCACGCAGGTGGAGCAAGAGAAAGGCCGGCGTCTGAGTTGGAGCGAATGCCTTCTTGCTGCCTTGGAGTTAATAGAAACTCCATTGGTTCTCTATTTCCAAGAAGATTACTTTATACATAAACCGGTTGACCAAGAGCGTATTCGGCATGTAAGTGATTACATGATCCAGCACCCTGAAGTTGGCCATATCGCCTTAACGAAGCATTGCAGCTATGGGCCATACGAACCATATCCTGAGCCCTGCCTGCAAAGAATTAGAGAAGATGCGCGCTACCGCATTTCTACACAAGCAGCCCTTTGGCGCGTGGAAACTTTACGGTCCTACCTAGACCCGGTTGAGAACGGTTGGATGTTTGAAATTTATGGGTCTTGGAGAGCGCGCAAGCGGAATGATGTTTTTCTCAGTACATGCTGGGATGATATTTGCGGCGGGCCTGTAATTGATTACCTGCACACTGGCATCATCAAGGGAAAGTGGTTGCGTGACATTGCACCTATTTTTTCTCAGAACGACATACATGTCGAATTTCAAAGACGAGGTTTCTATGAGCCAAAGCCTCGCTGGTTACACAAAATTGAAGTCGCGCAAAAGCTCCTGCAAAATCCCCTGCATTTGCTGGAACAGTTGTTCTAAACGTGCTTAGATCTTCTTTGCTAATCACAGCATTGACCTTAGTAGGGAGTTTTTTTGGCCTGCTGGTGCAAATACTCATGGCTCAACGGTATGGCTCTGGCGTGGAGGTAGATTCATATCTTTACTCAATCAGTACCCCAACCTTTGTCGCAGGCTTGCTTGCTTCTTTGCTTAGTTATACCGTGGTACCTCGAATGGCTCAATATTCAGCAAGATCAGATCAACAAATCCGACTCATTGTTTCGCTCATTGCTCTGGCGCTATGCGTAGCTCTCTTTCTATTGTTGATTAGTCCATTACTAAGCTATGTCCAGAAAGAACTGCTACCAGAAAGATCATCCATACAGCAACAACACAACCTTCAGAAGTTATTAATGATAGGCTGGTGTATCGCTGCTACGCAAATCTTGCTTGCTGCAGCGTGCGCGCTACTCACGGGCTTAAAAAAAGCGATTACGTCCACTGCGCTTAATCTCGGACCTTACGTTGCCATGCTAGTTGGCATGCTTATCACACAAGGCGGCACCGAGCAACTAGCGTTCGCCATGCTAGCAGGTACCTGTGCGTCGCTTACACTCGCATTTGTCATGCTGGAACGGCGGGTTCGTGGCCATTGGCACCAAGTTTCATGGCAGGAAGTGCGCGCACTCGTCATGCGCAGTCCTTACACTATCGTCGCCATGTCCTGTTTTTCAGCATATGCAGTTGTAGACAGCTACTGGGCGCCAAGGGCTGGTGAAGGTGTCTTGGCCAGCCTGGGCTACGCTCAGCGCATCATGATCGCAGTCGGCAACTTGGCAGTCGCAGGTCCATCTGCCATGCTAGTTCCCAAATTTTCCGAAATTGTCGCCTACGGCAGTAAAGCGGATTTTGACAGGATGTTCAACAAAACCCTCGCTGTAACCTTTGCAATAGGCTTTACTTTGGCAGTTTGTCTTTATTTAGGGGCGGAGCCACTCATTCAATGGCTCTTTACGCGCGGCGCATTTGACCAACAAGACGCAGCACGCGCGACTGCAGTTCTGCAATATTGCCTCCCTGGCATGGTTTTTATGCTGCTTTCCGTCATCAGCCTACGAGTACTTTTTTGTTTCTACCGAGTTGAAAAGCTTGCTGCTCTTCTTGGTGTATCTTGGTGTTTTATGTATTTTTTTCTTTCTTCGCACTTGATTGGATTTCACGGAAAGGGAATGGCCGCCGCATATTCTTTGACATGGATAGTATATTTTGCAGGTGCTTTTATATCAATAAAAATCAAGTCGAAAGTTTTACTTAAGTGAATTCCGAAATATTGATTTTTGTAGAATTTATAGTATTTCTCTTTGGGTTTGTATATATATTCAAGAGAGAAAAATTACTTGGTGTATATTATTTTTTTCTCTTTGTCTATGCGATCTTTGCTCAGATCGGTTATCTTTATTTTCCGGAGCTATCGATTTTCATTAAGGCATATTTTGGCGAGGGAATTTGGTTTAGATCAACCTCACTTATCATTTTATCTTTTTTCTTCCTGTTGTTGGGGTTTGCTTTGACTTGGCGTAGTTTAGTAAACTTTATGCCACTTACGTTTTTTATATCCAAAAGTAGGTATAGAATTGTTGAGCCGGCGGCATTGATTCTATTGGTGATTGTAATATTTTTTCAAATTTCGTATTTAATCTTGAATTTTGAAAATATTAATTGGTATACGAATCAGGATGAGGATTTTAGAGCCGGTAATATAATATTTTCACTTTATATTTTAATATTTAAGTATTCGGTCGGTATAAATATTGTGCTCTATGGTGTTATCAAGGGGGCAAAGGGTTCATTTTCGAGGAGGTTTTATATTGCGCTTTTGGTCGCGAGTATGATCACATTTTTAGTATCTGCTGCAAGATTGGGTAACAGAACCGACCTTCTTGCTTTTGGTTTGGGCATCATGATTTACCATTTGTACCGTGATAGATTTGATTTGAAAAGAATATTGCAAATTTCAGTTGCAGCAGCATTGCTTGGAGTTGGATTATATCTCGTCGAGATTAATCGATATAGTGATGGCGGAGTAGATTTGACCTTTTGGGCAGGCCTAATGACCAAGGATTGGTATGCCCCCGCGCACATGTTATTTGCAGCAGTTAATCACAATATTATAGATCCAATTGAGGTTGTGGTTTCAAATGCATCAAATTCATTGATTTTAGTGGGTCATCCTTACTTGCAGTATGGGATAACAGAGGCTTTCAATCCCGGTATTGCAAGTAGAAGTGCTGGGTATGCATTCTATATATTCACAGAAGGTTATATGGTATTGGGCGATTATGGATTCATTTATAACGCCATGCTAATTCTATTAGGCTTCTCTGTATGGAAAAAGTTTGCATCGACTAACAATAAAGAATTCAACAATGTCATGCTCGGGCTGATGGGGTGTATGGTCGTAAATTTAGTTCGCGGGCAAGGCTCTTATTTTATAAAGTATTTCTATACTTTTATACTTCCTAGCATTTTTCTTTACTCGGCTTTGAGTGGTCAATCTCTGGCTTTAATAATTAAGAGTAAGATTTTCAAGTAGCATGAAAAGTGTGATTGTATTT
>JBILKT010000019.1:0-14759 GCA_044376545.1 Alphaproteobacteria bacterium | reverse complement strand
TCCCAAAAATACCTCCATTCAAAGACTCATGCGGAAAGCTCTTATGAACCCAGATTTCCTATTGACTTTGTGTGTTTTCTAATGCGATTGCCCTGGGGGCATCTCTACCTTAACAAGATAAAGATGAACATTGCTACCATCTTCTTATCAGATAAGGGGCCCAGAAAGTTTTAGAAACTTAAGCGGATTGGTATAAGAACTTGTCCCGAAACTACGGAATATTCTTCCACCGCCGATGCACCCACAACCACTGCTCAGGATGTTGACGAATCCACGCCTCAAAAAGTGTGTGCAGCTGTGTTAAAACAGCTATACGTTTCGGATTATCCAATATGCCTTCTTCAACAACAAGCGGTTTGTGTATAATAAGATGAAAGCTGCCGTTTTTTTCACGAATACACTGCGCAGGAATAATCGGCAGTTTAAAGCGTACGGCTAAATCAACAACCGCACTCGCTGTCATGGCAGGATGCCCGAAGAACGGCACTTCTAGGCCATCATTCATTTTCTGATCCATTAAGAACCCAAGATTCTTTTTGTTCTTGAGCGCTTTAAAAAGCATTCTAGCCCCTTCTGCTCCCTTGGGCGCAAATCCGCCCTCTACACCATGCCTATTGCGTTGAATAAGGCTGTTGACGAATGGGTTATTTGCTTTGCGAAACACGCGCATAAAGGGCATGCTGTAATGCTCAGCAATATGTGCCAGCACTTCCCAATTTCCCAAATGGGCAGAAACGAACAACACATTTTGTTGCGTTGTTTTAAAATCCTCAAAAGTATGGGCGTTCTCCACGAAGATATGTGGGGTTATAGGACGTTTTGTTGCCTCATCAATGATCGGCAATGTGTGGAGCTTCGGCATTTCTCCCGCAAGTCGCCCGAGATTATCCCAGACACCGACAATAATTTTTTGCCGCTTTTTAGCAGGATAGTCGGGAAAAATACGGGACAAATTACGATCGGCAACCTTGGAGACTGGCAGCAACATGCCAAACGTCCGTGCAATTCTTCCGCCTATGGCAGAAGCGGTCTTATAGGAAAGGCACGAAAAAAAAGAGTAAAAAAAGAAGACAGGGATTGCTTCAAAAAAATAGCGTGCTTTTTTGGAGAAGGGCAGAAAAAGTGTTTCTCGAGTAGACATTCTGTTGAAAAATGACAAAGGTGCTCTGGTTACAAGCCCACCCTATGCACACATCTTTCAAGAATCCTTCCTTTTCAAGGGGGTGCAGGATTCGGGGTATGCAAATAACTCTTTGAAAAATAATTGCTTTCCAAAGATGTGTGCATAGGGTAGGGTTACAAGCAATGCCTATGCAGCACGGATAATACGATCCATGTGTTGCACATCCTGAGTGCTATCTTGTTGTTTAGACCGCAACAGCTGCTCCGTCGCTTTCAGAGCAAGATCTATGGCAACAGCTCGAATTTCTTGTGTTGCGCGTTGCTCTGCGCGAGTGATTTTCTCCATAGCACGCTGTTTTTGCGCTGCAATGTCTTTGTCCATCGCTTCTAATGCTTCTTTTTGCAAAAATGACGCATCGCGCTCTGCCTGTTCAATAAGGCGTTTCATCTCGGCGGCTTGTTCTTTTTGCTGTTTTTTGTATGATTCTAGAAGAATTTGCGCTTCTTCATGCAAGTTTTTTGCATCATCGAGTTTCTTACCAACCCCAACAGCATAGCCATCAAGAGTGTTAATCATCAAACGAATAAGAGGGCGAGCCACAGCCGCTAAAAACGTTACAAAAGCTACAGTATAGAGAATTTTTACGCTGTCCATAGCTAGCTCGCTAATTTTTTATAATCGCTTGTAACAACGCGAACGCTGTCTTGTAGAGACTGCTGTTGTGCGTGCGTACCACTCAGCTTTGCAAAGCATTCTGTGGCAACAACGCTCACTGTTTCTTGAATACTGGCAAAAGCTTCATTTTGCGCCGCTTTTATACGTAGTTCAGTAGCAGCGGTTTCAGCAGCAATTTCTTGGTTTAAAAGATTTTGACGAATAACAACTGTTCTAGTGATATCCGTTTTCATATCTTGCAAAATATGCCGCATTTGCTGCTGTGCTTGTACCTGAGTGTGCTCTAAAACATCACGCAAAGCCACCGCTTCTTTTTGCAATTCTTTTGCCTGCTGCAAATCATTGTCAACGCGCTTTTCCCTCATTGCAAGAACTGCCGTAATCTTTGGCAGGCCGCGTGTTTTAAGTAAGAAATAAAGCGTACTAAATGTTAACAACAACCAAAAAAGCTGCGTAACAAAAGAGTCTGGATTTAACTGTGGCATATAACCCCAAGGACAAAAACTAGCTCTGTAGCATTACAATCGCGATAACAAAGCAAAGAATAAGAACTAATTCAGTTGCGGCGAACCCAATAAAAGTCATTGTTTTGAATTTTGGTTCAGCCGAAGGGTTACGACTTGTTGCATTGATATAAGAGGAAAAGATGTTCCCCAAACCAAGTCCAACGCCAAGGGCGGCAAACATTGCAATACCAGCACCAATGTATTTTGCAGCTACGGGATCCATAAGATATTCTCCAAGTTTAAAAGTTAAGGATTAGTGTAATTCCAAAGCATCTTTAATATAAACGCAGGTTAGCAATGAAAAAATGTATGCTTGTACGCACGCTATAAAAAATTCAAACGCTATTATCGCAAGAGATAACGCAAAAGGGAAGATAGCAAATGTCACTCCTGCAGAAATCGTCATTGCAATAATCACTTTTAAGACTATGTGCCCTGCCATCATATTTGCAAAAAGCCTTAAAGACATTGTAACAGGGCGCATACAATACGAAAAAATTTCTATCGGAATTAACAACAACAACACATACCAAGGAACGCCATGAGGAGCAAAAAGTCTAAAAAAGTGTAAGCCATGCTTAGCAAAACAAAGTGCTGTTACAAACAAAAACACTACCATTGCCAGAACGAACGTAACGATAATATGGCTGGTGAACGTGAAGGCAAACGGGAACATGCCGAACAGGTTGCCGAACATAATGAACGCAAACAAGCTGAAAACCAGTGGAAAGCAGGGCGCAGCATTTTTGCCCGCCGTATCAGTCACCAAAGAATGCACAAACGAATAAAACAGCTCTCCTGCCGATTGCAATCGACTCGGAATAAGAGCCTGCTTACGCGCTGCAAAAGAAGTGAGTAGCAGCGTCATCACAACAGAAACCACCATTGCCAACGAAGAGTTTGTGAAAGACACATCAAACCCCGCCAATTTCGGCAGATGAATCAGGGTCTTAATTTCAAATTGATGTAGCGGGCTGCTCACAAAAACTACTCTTGATGTTCTTCAGGGGATTCTTTACTTAAACGGAGCACATTCATAATACCTGTTCCCAATCCAATCAAGATAAAAATCAACGTGAACAGAGGCAGTAGGGAAAAATGTTTATCAAGCCAGAAACCCAGCACACCGCCAACAGCAATAGGAGCCACAAATTCTATGATGACCTGCGTCGCCTTTCCCGTTCCCTCTAATTTGGGGTGGTTAAATTGCGCCTCAGATACTTCCGCATCCGCAATTTTGCCCGCCAATACATCTAGCGGATCTTTATTCGGGTCTTTCATGTTATTTTGCAGCAGCGTTGAGTTTTTTCTCAAAATTCTCGAAGCTCATATCGCCTGTCATTTTTTCACCATTAATAAAAAAAGTGGGCGTTGCCTCCACTTTAAGAGTATTGGAGGCTTCTAAACGCTTTTCTAACAACGCATCATTCAGATCCTTATTATCAAGACAGGCTTTAAAGGCTGTTTCCGTCATACCCGCTTGATTAGCAAATTTTTTCAGTGTCGTTAAATCTCCCGTTGCGTTAAGCCATTCTTCTTGGTTTTTGAACAGAATGCCAATGAAGCCAAAAAACTGTTTTTCAGGGAGGCATCTTGCAATTTGTGCTGCTTGGAGTGAGAGCGGGTCGAGTGAGAAATCCCGAAAAATTAATTTTGCTTTGCCCGTTGCGATGTAACTTTTTTTGAGGGCTGGCAATGTTGTTGCGTGAAAATGGGCGCAATGGCTGCATCCCAGCGACGCATATTCGATAATAGTAATCGGGGCGTCGGCTTTGCCAAGTATACGCTCTTCCCAAACGATGGGTTTTTCTGCTGCGACAGCACTAAGTGCCGTTGTTATTAGAATTGCCGCAGCAAGCAAAAGTTTTTTCATGGATTTAATCCCCTTATTATTGCCACAATTTAACGCTTTAAAGCAGGCACAGCAAGCGCAAACTTTGACAAGGGCACATGCAGGAGCTTTAAACGTGTCACCGCATTGTAGCCAAAAAACGTGTTGATTTTATCGACGATTTGCGGCTCGGCATGTTGAATATCCAGTGCAAACACAGACGCAGTTTCTACATGCAAACAGCCATTCTCGCGCTGATTATGAGGAAACACAATTTTTTGCGGTAGTGTATGCTTTGCTAAACTTGCCCCCACAATCGATGCCCAATGTAAAATAATATCTTGCTGATGAAACCCCCGCTCTGCCAAAGCAGATTTTACAATCGCCGGGATTGCAACGCTCGCGAGTTTCGGTTGTTGCCAGCGGGGGGTGGCGTGTTGATGAGGGGTTGACATATATTGCCTATCGCATAAAGCTTCGTCCATGGGCTGTGCCGTCTCTCTCGGTGCTCATTGACTTTGTGTCAACTCCGCGCCGTTCGTTAGTCTCGCCTGCATGGTCAAAACTTTCTACGATAGGCAAGAAAAACTATACTAGACATATCGTATCATGACGCAACCGCTAAATTTCGCCCCCACCCTACTTGCTTGGTATGATACGTATCAGCGTGTTTTGCCGTGGCGGACGACATCGCCTGATCCTTATGAAGTATGGCTCAGCGAAACCATGTTGCAACAAACAACTGTTGCCACCGTTAAAGGCTATTTTGAGAAGTTTACCTCCAGATGGAGAACGGTAAAAGACCTTGCAAATGCGCCGTTAGATGACGTGCTTCATGCATGGCAAGGGTTGGGATATTATGCCCGTGCACGCAATCTCCATAAAACCGCTAAAATAGTTACAAAACAATATGGCGGCGTTTTCCCTACTACAGAACAAGAATTGCGGAAACTTGCAGGGGTGGGGGCGTATACCGCCGCCGCCATTGGCAGTATTGCGTTTAACCAGCGGGGGGTGGTGGTGGATAGCAACGTAGAGCGCATCATCGCGCGTGTGTTCGCCGTTGAGAAACCTGTCTCCCTTGCAAAAAAGCAGATCTGGGCACTCACCGATAGCATCACGCCGCAACAACGCGCAGGCGATTTCGCGCAAAGCATGATGGATTTAGGCTCGTTGATTTGCACGGCGCGTGCGCCAAAATGCCTAATGTGTCCTGTCAACAGCCTGTGCACTGCTTTTGAGAAACAAACTGTTGCGCAATACCCCGTAAAACCCGTTAAGCAAACACGCCCCACGCGCTATGGCGTGGTGCTGTGGGTTGAAAATGTGAAACAAGAGGTGTGGATACGCAAACGCCCGCCTTCTGGTTTACTAGGGGGGCTGATGGAAATTCCCTCAACCGACTGGCTTGCAACGCCCGTTGAGAGTAAGGCCGGTTTGGTATTGCTCCCTTCAAGTATGATGACGGAGATTCTTAACAAACCCGTGACGCATACTTTCACCCATTTTCATCTTGTGTTGACGATTGTTAAAGCAACAGTTGCGGGCGTTCCTGCGTTAGAATCAGGGCGATGGCTTGCTGTTGAGGCGTTGCCGCAAAAAGCATGGTCAACGTTGATGAAAAAGGTTTTGGCGGCTTGTTTGTAGTGGGGGCTTTGTGAAATATATGGATTCCCTCTGAATTTTATACTTTCTTTATTAACAGGGGTGTCATTCCCCCTCTTATCATTACAGCTTTATCCATTAAGGTAAGACGATGAAAGCACCTGTAACACTCCCCCTCGCATCACAGTGGCATTTAGCGTTGCTGGGTGCAAGCGGACTTGCGATTGCGCTGTATTATATCGCGCAGCAGCTCACTCTGCCGTCTTTTGCAAATTTCGCCGCCGCTGACCTGCCGTTGCTGGCAGTGATTGTTATTGGCGGCATCCCGCTGTTGTTTCAGATTATAACTAAACTACGACGCGGCAGTATCGGCGCGGATTTTCTCGGGGCGATAGAACTGGTGGCGGCAACGCTGCTTGATCAATACTTGGCGGCTATTCTGATTATCATCATGCTGTCGGGCGGCCAAGCGCTTGAGGCCTATGCCATGCGCAAGGCCTCCTCTGTTCTTCGTGCGCTCTCTGACCGTATGCCCTTGAAAGCGCACCGTAAAACAGTGGTGGGCACGGAAGAAATAGACCTTTCCGCCATTGCCATTGGCGATGAGATTGTCGTATTCCCGCACGAAACGGCCCCCGTTGATGGGGTGGTGACCGCAGGGCACGGCTCCATGGATGAGTCCTATTTAACGGGTGAGCCGTATCAGGTGGCAAAAACTGTTGGTGCGGCGGTGTTATCCGGGGCGATTAATGGCGAGGCCGTGCTCACCATCCGTGCTGAGAAATTACCGATTGATTCCCGCTATGCCCAAATCATGGAAGTGATGCAGGAGGCAGAACAAAAACGCCCCCGCCTCACACGCTTAGGCGATCAACTTGGTGGGGTGTTTGGCGTGTTTGCGCTGATTGCATCCGGGATTGTCTGGTGGGTGACGGGTGATGCGTTGCGATTTTTATCGGTGTTGGTCATTGCAACGCCGTGCCCCTTGATTATTGCCATTCCGATTACGATTATTGGCGCGATTTCGCTGGCGGCACGGTGCGGGATTATTATTAAAGACCCGACAGTCCTAGAACGCCTGCCCACCTGCCGCACAGCGATTTTCGATAAAACCGGCACGCTTACTTATGGCAAACCCGAACTCACCGAAATTTTCCCCGCTGCGGGCCTTGATAAAAATGATATTTTAGCACGGGCGGCTAGTCTGGAACGCTACTCCAAACACCCGCTGGCACAGGCGATTATACAGGCAGCGACAACAGCAAAACTACCCTTAATAGAGGCAGAAAGCGTTTCAGAAAAACCTGGGCAGGGTTTAACAGGTATCGTGAAAGCTCAAGAAATCCGTGTCACTCATCGCAAAAAACTGCTACAAACCAGTCCTGCTATCGCCGCCACATTGCCCCCCACCGCTGCGGGGCTTGAGTGTATTATTATGCTAGATGGTCAGTATGCAGCCACCTTCCGCTTCCGCGATGCACCACGTGTGGACGGAAAATCCTTCATCGGGCATCTTTCCCCGAAGCACCAATTTAACAAAATCATGTTGGTATCGGGCGATAGAGAATCCGAAGTCACCTATCTGGCAGAATTACTGGGCATTCAAGAAACCCTCGCCTCCCAAAGCCCCGAACAAAAGGTAGCAATTGTACGGGCGGAAACGGCAAAGGCCCCCACGCTGTTTATGGGGGACGGGATTAACGATGCGCCCGCATTAGCGTCCGCCACCGTGGGGATTGCCTTTGGGCAGCACAGCAGTGTGACCGCCGAGGCGGCGGGTGTGGTGATTATGGAGAACTCTCTCACCAAGGTGGATGAGTTGCTGCACATCAGCACAAGATTACGGCAAATTGCCCTGCAAAGTGCCATCGGCGGTATGGCGCTCAGCCTTATCGGCATGGGCTTTGCGGCGGCTGGCCATATTACCCCTGTGCAAGCGGCATTGTTTCAGGAAATCATTGATGTGCTGGCAATTGCGAATGCCTTGCGGCTGAGTTTAGGAAAAACCATTCAAACCGATCTTAAACCATAGGAATTACTCATGAACCGTATCCGCCTTTATCATGCCACTTTGGCCATTCTGGCAATCCTCGCCTATCTGACGGGGGAGATGGACATGGTGCACGCGTGGTTAGGTTACGGCGTTGCGCTGGTACTGGTGGTGCGGCTGCTCTGGGCATTGACTGGCGATAAGCAAATGGGACTGATGCGCTTTTATCCCCCCTTTCAGGGGATACAAGGGGTCGATGTGATGCGGCATCCCGCCATCAGCAAAATATTGATGCTGGGGATTATGCTTAGCGTACTAGCGGTAACAATCACGGGTATTACGATGGACAAAGGCAAAGCCGTGGGGCTTGCGAATGCCGCCCTCATTGCTCATGCCTACGCCGATGATGATGGTCAAGCGCAAGAACAAGAAGAAAGCGAAGGGTTGCTTACCGAAACACACGAACTGTTTGCCAACCTGATGCTGCTTTTTGTGGGAATGCATGTCACCTATCTGCTGATTTTTAAGTTTTCTTTGGCACGATTCATGGTGTTTTTGCCGAAGAAAAAGTAACAGCAGGGGTTTTGGTAGCCTTAAACGAGTAATGATGTTTTGAGATTCTTAGCAGGCTGCCACAACAAAGCCCGTCACCCCGTTTTTATAACGGGGTCTGGAATCGTTATTTACCAGACCCCGTCATAAAGACGGGGTGACGATTCACTTTATCATTACGCCTACAGCACTATCGGGGTTTTTACGCCAGCCAGCGCAAGGATGGAGACGAGGGGGAGTGCGGTTACTGAAAGTAGGTGCGGAGAACTGCACGAGAGACGGCCTAATACCAATCCGCTTAAGTTTCTAAAACTTTCTGGACCCCTCCCGCTGCGCAAGCGCCTGCGCGGCGAGTCGCAGGGGATTCTCCTTGAGTGAGCAATCACCCCGACCAGGGCAATCGCATTAGGAATTTTATTCCTTTAAAAACAATATGTTGCGCGATAGGCTTTAATGTTGAAATTCTGAAAAACCATTATTTTTCAACGAGTTATTTTTTCTAATGCAATCGCCCTGATCATCCCGACCGAATCCCCTGCGAAGGCAGGGGTCCAGCTATCTTATTTATGAGGCATTCCTTTAGAAACTTAAGCGGATTGGTATTAGGCTTTTCTGGGTTTGTCCCCGTCCATCAAAACACTACGTTAATTCATGGAAGGAGTACTAGCTTCCAGCGTATTATACATCTTCACAATTTTCATGACTAACGGATGCCGCACCACATCATCCTCGCTAAACCGTGTGATACCGATTTCAGGAATGTCCTTTAACAGCTCTAACGCCTGAGAAAGCCCTGATTTTGAAGGATGCGGCAAATCAATCTGTGTGAGGTCTCCTGTCACCACCATGCGGGAATTTTCTCCCAAACGGGTGAGAAACATCTTCAGTTGCACAGGCGTGGCGTTTTGCGCTTCATCCAGAATACAAAAGGCATTCGCCAGCGTCCGCCCGCGCATAAAGGCCAGCGGCGCAATTTCAATCTCATTGCTCTCAATTTTTTTCTGTACCACTTCAGGAGGTAACATATCGTCTAATGCATCATAGAGCGGGCGCAAATAGGGATCGACCTTCATTTTTAAATCCCCAGGGAGAAAGCCGAGGTGCTCGCCTGCTTCCACGGCGGGGCGAGAAAGAATAATCCGCTCGACTGTGCCAGCCATTAAGAGTTCCACCGCTTTTGCGACAGCAAGATAGGTTTTGCCTGTGCCTGCAGGCCCCACACCAAACACCAATTCGCATTGGTTCAGCATCTTTAAGTACGCAGCTTGTCGCTGTGAACGGGGGTTAATAAATTTGCGTTTTGTTTTCACGAGTAACGACTTACTGTTAAAATCGTGCAGTGCATCGGGTGTTTCATCAACCATTTGGGAAATATCCTTGGGTATTTCTTTGTTTGTGGGGAGGGTTGCCATTCTGAGTACCGCCATGACATCGCTTTTTGTGACATCCTGCCCGTTTTCGAGTCGCTCATAGAGGGCTTGTAAGGAGCGTGTTCCTTCAAGAACAGCACGCTCTTCTTTTCCCGATACCGTCACCACATTGCCCCGTGTGCCGATGCGTACAGCGAGTTTCTCTTCAAGAAATTGGAGGTGGCTATTGTGTTCCCCAAACAGCTGGGGGAGGAGGCTATTGTTGGCAAATTCGAGGGTTTGTTTGTGCATCAGGCAACTTTTTGCGTTTCGACAGTGACTATTTCCCCCGCCACACTATAAGGTTTGCCTGAGACGATTTTCACATCAACAATCGATCCTATCAATCGCTCATTGCCGATTGTATGCACGGCTTGCATGAATGGGCTTCTGCCGATAATTTGCCCTGCCTTGCGTCCTATTTTTTCGAATAACACAGGGACAATCTGCCCTTCCGTTTGTTTATTAAAGGTAGCTTGCTGCTCGCCTAACAATCCTTGGAGAATCTGCAACCGTTCTTCTTTGACTGCCTGCGGCACTGCATCGCGCTCCATGGCGGCAGGGGTGCCTGCCCGTGCACTATACATAAATGAATAGGCTTGCGCGTAGTTGATCTCGCGCACCAAATCGAGTGTCTCTGCAAAATCTTGTTCGGTCTCGCGGGGGTGTCCCACAATAAAATCAGAAGAAAAGGCAATATCAGGGCGTGCCGCCCGTAGGCTGGCAATAACATCCGTATAGGCTTCGCGGCTATGTTTGCGGTTCATCATCTCCAGCATCCGATTAGAACCACTTTGCACAGGTAAATGTAAAAAAGGCATTAACGCAGGAATTTCTTTGTGCGCTTTAATCAGTTCGCTGTCCACATCACGCGGATGGGAGGTGGTATAGCGCAAGCGCATCAGCCCGTCTAATTCTGCCATCGCAAACAACAGGCGTCCCAAGCCCCACTCTGCGCCATCTGCAGCGATACCATGATAGGCATTCACGTTTTGCCCTAACAAAGTAAGTTCTTTTGCACCTCCAGCAATAAGCTGTTTTGCCTCTTTCAGCACATCAGCCACAGGGCGTGAGAATTCCGCGCCGCGTGTATAGGGAACAACACAGAACGAGCAAAACTTGTCACAGCCTTCTTGAATGGTCAAGAACGCGGCACCCGCTTGCACAGCCGTGCTCTCAGCGGTGTTTTCAGGCAAGAAATCGAATTTAGATTCTTGCGGGAAATTGGTCGCAAGAATGCCGCGTCTGCCGCTGTTTTTATCCCGTGCACGTTGGGCTTGGGCGACTAACTCAGGGAGTTTGTGATACATCTGCGGGCCAACAACAATATCGACATAAGGGGTGCGACGCAGCATCTCTTCGCCTTCTGCTTGTGCCACACACCCTGCAACGCCAATCACAAGATCTTGCCCATGTACCGCTTTTTCTGCCCGCAGCTCCCGCAATCTGCCCAATTCAGAATAGACTTTTTCTGCTGCTTTTTCGCGAACATGGCAGGTGTTGAGGATTGCCATATCGGCATTCTCCACCGTTTCGGTTGCCTCAAACCCAAGGGGGCGCAAGGTGTCTGCCATACGCGATGAATCATACACGTTCATCTGGCAGCCGTAGGTTTTAATAAAAAGTTTTTTCATGGGCAGCCTTTTAGGCTCTGTTGACAATTAAACACGAGAGATTTGCTAGTCCCCCGTCCATAGATTAACGTAGTGGTTCCATGAACGGGGACAACCCCAGAAAAGCCTAGCACTAAGGAACGCTACATACAATAAATTATTGAAAAGTATTTGATGTATTACCACTTGCAGGATTTATGCGGAGCTATCGTTTTGCGTAAGTCCTTGTCTGTTTGACTCAACTCAAGATCCGCGCCATTTCTTCCGCTGCTTTATCCCAACTAAAACGTTGCGCCTGTTGTAATCCTGCAGTTCTCAACTTTTCTCGTAACGCCTCATCGCCTGCTATCTGCAACAGTTTTTCGGCAATATCTTCCACCGAAAACGGGTTAATGTAAAGGGCGGCATCTTCGCACACCTCAGGCAGAGATGCGGCATCTGAAACCAAACAGGGCGTGCCAGATGCCATCGCCTCTAGCGGCGGAAGCCCAAAGCCTTCATAGTACGATGGCATCACTAAGGCATCCGCCCCTGCAACTAATCCTTGCAGGGCAGGTGTGGGTACAAACCCTGTAAATTGAATCCGTTCGGGATGCTGTTCGACTGCCTGTAAAATGGCGTTATCGCCCGTACGGAATCCGTCTTTTTTGCCAACTAACAATAAGGTATGCGGGATTGTGTTTGACACGCGCAAAAATGCTTCTACCAGTCTACCTAAATTCTTATGGGGTTTAACATTCCCCACCGCAATAAAATAGGGTTTATCGCGGGGTGTCGCTATCGCCGACAACCAACTTGCTTCTACCCCGTTATACACTACGCTGTTGGTGCCACGCGGCTTGCCCACAATGTGGGTAAAGCTGTCTTGGGTGAAGTGCGACACAAAGAAAATGTGCGTCGCTTTTTGTCGTATGGCAGTAAGTAGGGTTCGCGCATAAAGCCGTTTCCCCATACCAAACACGTCAGGGAGAGCAAGATGCGCCACATCGTGCACGGTGACAATTAATCGACCTTTGTAGAGCACAGGGATGTTATAATGTGGCACCCACAGCGTACTGTTGTGGGGCACAAGGCGGGGGAGTGTATATTGTTCTTTGAGGGAATATATTGCCGCATCACAGCGGATAAATTGGATATTGGGAAGGTTCGAGAATACCTTTTTTGTGAGAGATAAATTCGTGTCATGCAGGATGTAAAACATATGGGGCAAAAGCGTGACAAGACGCGGCAAGAGGGCTTGCAGATACACCCCAATCCCTGAGGCATTCCAAAGGCGGGCATCAATAGTGAGAGAGGACATGGGTAAACTCTGTTGACAATTATATATAGACATCACACTATAAATCCGCACCAAGAAATAACTTTCTGGATTGCTGGAATCCAATTTTTGGTGCGGATTTATAGTGTGATCTCTATATAGGGTGCGAGACCGACCAGAGCAGCGATTTTTTTATCAGAAACAGTGCCGATTTCTGGCAAGAACGCAATAATAGGTAACTCCCTAGGTACTCAGGGCAATCGCATTAGGAATTTTATTCCTTTAAAAACAATATGTTACGCGATAGGCTTTAATGTTAAAATTCTGAAAAACCATTATTTTTCAATGAGTTATTTTTTCTAATGCAATCGCCCTGCCTAGGTACTCTTCAAGGCACGGGGCGCTAGGCCCTAGGCACAAGGGACGAAGAAAAGAAAGAGTATCAAAATAGTCTCTTTTTATCCCTCATCCCTCGTGCCTCGTGCCTAGTCCCTTGAGGATCAGAAGATGACTGTAGCTAGGTATACCGCTCGCACCTGAAGATCTGCAAATAAATCTTGCGAGCGGTAAAGCCCGCGCGGCGCCCCAGCGAAACGTTGCACATTCTTCATGTGCAAAAGGTATAGTTACCAAAAAATTAATATTTTACCCGCTCTCTACGAGAGTATAAGGTACGTTTAACATTTTGAAAATGAGTCTCCATGCGTAAATCCCCCGCTAAAAAATCATCCTCTGCCGCCTCGCCTCGCCAACTCAAGGTGGGGGAGGAAATTCGCCATGTTATCGCCGCGTTGTTCGAGCGAGGCGAGGTGCTGGACGCGTTGGGCAAAACCGTTTCAGCAACGGTGACAGAGGTGCGGATTAGCCCTGATTTGAAACAGGCAACCGCGTTTGTGTTGCCGTTAGGGGTAACGGTGGGAAATGGGAAAGCAATTAATCCTGATGACTTGCTGCAAACCCTAAAGCAAGCGAAAGGCTTTATTCGCCATGCGGTGACAAAAGCGGTGGTGCTGAAATTCTCGCCTGATTTGCAGTTCAAGCTGGATACCACGTTGCTGGAGGCAAGCCGCATTCACGCATTGCTACAAAAACCTGAAGTGGCGCGGGACTTGCGCCCTATCACGGATGAAGCGTAAATTTTTCTCATGCAGCCAACAGTTTTTATTACAGGCGGAGCAGGGCAGGCGGGCTTGGCGTTGCAGCGTCATGCAGCGGCAAAACAGTATACGCTGCTTGCGCCTGCGCGTGACGCTTTAGACCTGACCAACACGGCGGCAACAACCGCGTTTATCGCTGAGCATAAACCTGATTTTGTTATAAACTGTGCGGCGTATACCGCCGTGGATAAAGCCGAAATTGAGCAAGAAGCGGCGTTTCTTTTGAACGAAACACTGCCAGAGACACTGGCAAAGTCTTGCACAGCGCACAGCATCCCCTTGCTGCATCTCTCGACCGATTATGTGTTCGATGGCATGGCAGACATGCCCTATAATGAGCTTAATCCGACTAACCCGATGAGCGTCTATGGGCACAGCAAGCTGGCAGGGGAATGGGCGATACACGCGCATTGCCGTCACCATCTGATTATGCGGACATCGTGGGTATTCAGCGCAGACAGAAGCAATTTTGTCAAAACCATGCTGAAACTTGCGGAAACACGCCCTCATTTATCCGTGGTGCAGGATCAGCGGGGCTGTCCTACCTCGGCGGATAGCATTGCAGGGGCATTGTGGCAAATGGTGGAACATCTTCAGCAATACAAAGCGTTTGATGATTGGGGAACGTATCATTTTTGCGGTACGCCTGCGACGAACTGGTATAAATTTGCAGGTGAAATTTTCACCCAAGCGGTTGCACAAGGAATGCTGACAAACGCGCCCACTGTCACGCCCATTCCCACAACGGCATATCCCACCCCTGCAAAACGCCCCGCTTTTAGCATGTTAGATTGCGAAAAAATTAGAACGGTGTTTGGTATTACACAACGTGATTGGCGGGTGGAATTAGGGGTTGTTTTGGGAAATTTGCAGAACAAAATTTTAGGGGGCGTAATGACGGAAATTGAGGAAGAGAAATAGAATTTTTATATATACCTCTCTGAATTGAGTTCTTGCATCTGTGAGGAACACCGGTATATTTAAGGGAGGTATGGATGATATTTTAAAGAAAGAAGAGCGAGAAGCTCTCGAAGGATTGC
>JBILKT010000018.1:0-14787 GCA_044376545.1 Alphaproteobacteria bacterium | reverse complement strand
TTCTACACTTTTATCCAGCTTTTTCAAGCGAATTGCGTGCCCTTTTTCGAGCGCTTCTTTGTCCCAATCAAGGTGCTTCGGATGTGTCCAATGCACACCCTGATGCACACTGCAGGGCAATCGCATTAGGAATTTTATTCCTTTAAAAACAATATGTTGCGCGATAGGCTTTAATGTTGAAATTCTGAAAAACCATTATTTTTCAATGAGTTATTTTTTCTAATGCAATCGCCCTGAGTGTCCCCCTACACATCTCAAAAGAACGTTGCTTCACTATGGTATTCAAATCTCTCGTGTTGAATTGTCAACAGAGCCTAGGCAGTTACAAGATCTCAACGCTTTAACGCCGTTAAAATCCCCTCCAGTGTTTGCACTTCTTGGGGGGAGAGTTGGGCGCGGGTGAACATCGTTTGAATGTTACGCATCATCAGGGGGCGTTTTTCTTCTGGATAGAGAAAATTTTTCTCAAGGAGGCTTGCTTCTAATCGCCCCAGAAAATGCAGTAGCTGTGCTTTTTCAGCAGGCGGCTCTAGACCTGTCTGTGCAAGATCAGGGGGCACCCTGTTCATCAATGTATAGCACACCAGCAGCACGGCTTGTGCCAAATTAAGGGAGGTAAAGGCGGGGTTGAGCGGGATGGTCAGCACATAATCAGCAAGGGCAATAGCGTCATTCTCAAGGCCAGAGCGTTCTGCACCAAACAAAATACCGATGTTTTCTTGTGGGGTAGCGATGCGATGCGTCGAGAGAGTGGGGAGTTCGATCACAGGCTTGTTGAGGGCGCGTTGGCGCGCGGTGGTGGCATAGACGATGGTACAATCCGCAATCGCATCTGCCACTGTTGCATGGACCGTTGCCTGTTCCAAGATACTACCCGCCCCCGCGCTTGCGTTGACGGCGCTTTCGCTTGGCCAGCCGTCACGCGGCGCAACAAGACGAAGCTGCGTAAAGCCGCAATTTAGCATCGCGCGGGCGCACATACCAATGTTTTCGCCGAGCTGGGGATGAACAAGGATGAGGGTGTGCGATATCACCCGTTTATATTTTCCAGTGCCGCCACGCGCTTGCGTAAATCAGAGAGTTGATCTTGGAAGGCTGCACCAAATTGCGCGGTATCACGCTCTAATACGGCAAGACGTTTTGCAACTTTTAAGACGAGCTGCCCCAATTCGGTGTTGCTCGCATCTTCTGTTGGTTTAGAGGGGATTGTCGCCTCATTTTTTTCTACAGTGTGTGGTGTTGTTGCTTCCTTGGGCAATACGGTAGGGGTTACCCCTTCTGCTGTATTAATTAACTGTGCCAGCCATGCGCCCATTGTCATCCCTGCGGCGGATGCGTGTTCTTTTGCAACGTTCCGCGCACTTTCAGGGACACCCTTAATACTCCAAGGCATTGTTTTATAATCGGACATAGCAATACTCTTCCTTTGTTGGTATACCGCTCGCACCTCAAGATTATCAAAAAAATCTTGCGAGCGGTAAAGCCCGCGCGGCGCTTGAGCGAAATGTTGCACATTCTTCATGTGCAACAGGTATAACAGAGCCTATTCTTTCTCTCGAAGAGATATATCGTATTTAAGAGTAGTTGCAAGTGTTGGTTTTTTATGCCCTGCAAAACATCTTGAGAATATCTGCCTGTTCTATAAACTCCAAAATTCACCATTAAAACACAAGGTCATATGAAAGTCGCCATCATCCACGAATGGTTCACCGCCCATGCGGGTTCAGAAAAAGTAACCGAGCAACTGTTGTTGCTCTACCCCGAAGCAGATCTTTATGCGGTGGTGGATTTTCTGCCTGAAAAAGAGCGGGGATTTTTGCGCGGCAAGGCTGTGCACACGTCGTTCATTCAGCGCTTGCCGTTCGCAAAAAAACACTTTCGGCATTATCTCGCGCTCATGCCGCTCGCGATAGAGCAGTTCGATTTATCGCAATATGACCTTGTCATTTCCTCCAGCCATGCGGTGGCAAAGGGCGTGGTGGGGCATCCGTTCCAAACACACATTTGTTATTGCCATTCACCGATCCGCTATGCATGGGCTTTGCAAGCGGATTATCTGCGCGGTGCCAAGGCCACCAAGGGACTCAAGTCATTTTTTATTCGCTGTGTTCTGCATTATTTGCGGGGCTGGGATTTCCGCACCGCCCAGCAAGTCGATGCGTTTATCGCTAACTCATCGTTCATCAAAACCCGCATTGCGAAATATTATCGCCGTGATGCGGTGGTGATTAATCCGCCCGTTGACCTTGAAAATTTCACACTGGAAACCGAAAAAGAAGATTATTATCTCGCCGCCTCGCGCCTCGTTCCCTATAAAAACATACCGCTGATTGCGCGTGCGTTCCGTGCTATGCCCGATAAAAAATTGGTGATTATTGGCGATGGCAGTGACCTGCCCGTGGTAAAAAAAATCGTTGCGTCTGCCCCCAATATTACCTTCCTTGCCTATCAACCCGATGGCGTGCTGCGGCATAAAATGGCACGTGCTAAAGCGTTTGTTTTTGCCGCGTTGGAAGATTTTGGGATCATGCCCGTGGAAGCGCAAGCATCGGGCACCCCTGTTATTGCTTATGGCAAAGGCGGCGCACTCGACAGCATTCAGGGGCTAGATTCCCCGACCCCTACGGGCATATTTTTTAAAGAACAAACCGAGGCCAGCATTATTGAAGCCGTCATGCTATTTGAAAAAGAACAAGCCCGCTTCACCGCCGCCGCCTGCCGCGCCAACGCGGAGCGGTTCTCGGAGGAGAGGTTTAGGGAGCAGATTAAGGCGTTTGTGGAACAGGCGATTGATTTAAACCAGCAATGATGCTTTGAGGTTTTTAGAGCAGGAGGCCACAACAAAGTTTTATAACTGGCTCTGCAAAAGCAAAAGACCAGACCCCGTCATGCGACGGGGTGACGGACTTTGGTACTGAACGTCACCCCGTCGTATGACGGGGTCTGGAATGACTTCCATCGATACAACTGTCACCCCGTTTTTATAACGGGGTCTGCTCTTTTGCTTTTGCAGACCCCGTTATAAAAACGGGGCGACGGGCTTTTCTGTTGCAACCTGCTAAAAACTTCTCGTCATCATTACCAGTTTAGCACCACCGACAATTAAAGGATTTTATTTCGATTGCTTGTTTATGACTTAGCATTACTGTTAAATTGACTAAGCGTAAGTTGAAAATTAGGGTTATCGTAAAAAGCTTCTTGCCAACGGTACAAACATAATTCCCAAGATTCCTAAGCGATGTCATCGTCAGGATTGTCTCTCTGAGCGTTGCGATCGTCAGGTTGAAAATAAGAGTCGTTGTTAAAAGCTTCTTCCCACGTTTTGGGGGTATCGCCATAGGAACAAAAATCATCATCTAGACGATCACCGAGATTCTGCGATAGATGCCAAGCGACCATGGCAAGTTTTTCATTTTGCTGTTGCTGATTGTCCGTACAAGATACTTCCGACCCATTTGGCGCCTTTATAGCCAAGGTCACGGCGATGTTTTCGCTCGTCAACTCAAAAATTTTATTCTCACGGTAAACAGCGTAAGTCTTCGTGAGTGCTTCTTCGGCTTGACATCGTGCTTGTTCGATATTTTCGTAAACGCTAAGCTCTGGGTCACTTTCGATCGTGCCTTCAAAAGTCGATACGATTTCGTCTCCGATTTTTACGATATATTGAGCTTCATAATATTGCTTGGAGTCAGCATCCATAAATGAAAATCCTTAAATTAAAATATGAATAGGGATGTAGAAAATGACTGTCTTGTGCTTATTTTCAACGAGTTGCAAATGAAGCAGAAGCGGATATTGCATTAAACTTAATATATATATATATCTTTGTCAAGAATATAATTTGCATTTTATGTGATTTTGTGGCGGCTGTGTTTTGACGCGGCGCTATCGTTTCGCGTAAGCCCTATGATTGTCAGCAGCGTTTAATCCACCAAGCAGGGTGCGTTTGTTTAATCTTGGTGGCGGCGGTTGTTGCCTGTGCTGCTGTTGCAAACAAGCCAAAGCAGGTTGCGCCGCTGCCAGACAGGCGGGTGAGCCAACAGCCGTGTTGTTGTGTGAGTATGCTGAGCGGTTCTTGTAAAGCGGGGAATAAGGCAAGGGCAGGGGCTTCGAGATCATTGCGGGTGTTGTGCAGCAGCGTTTTGAGAGCCTCTTCTGTGTCGAGTGCTAAGGGGGGCAATGGCGCACTGAAGTTGCCCTGTAATGCCTTGAAAACATCTTTTGTTGGGACGTGTATTGGCGGCGTGACGAGCAATATATTGAGTGTGCAGGGCAGCGAAACGGGCGATACATGTTCGCCAATCCCCGTCATCAGGCTGGGGGTGCTTGCTAGGCACACAGGGACATCTGCACCGATGGTGGTGGCGAGGTGATGCAAAGTGTCTGGCGAGATAGACAAATTGTAGAGCGCACACAAGCCTTTGAGTGTTGCCGCCGCATTGGCAGACCCACCGCCGATGCCGCCGCCAAGGGGTAAATTTTTTTGCAAAGTAAAGGCGGTCGGCAAGGGGCGTTGAGTATGTTGCTCAAGGGCGCGTTGTGCTTTGATAATCAGATTATCGGCGAGAGGTGTGTGGTGCAGCGCGGGCGCAAACTCCCCTATTATGGTGAGGGTGGTGGTGGTGCTTTTGGCAAGGGTGAGTGTATCGCCATAATCCGCAAAGCAGACAAGGCTTTCAAGCAGATGATAGCCATGAGACCTCTTGCCAAAGTCTACTATGACTTGCTGCAAATGCATGTTATCTGCGCTTCCAGTGATCATGTATGAAGAATACACTGCGCGCTGGTGCTCGATAGCACGCATTTTCGCTAGCGTCCTAGCGACTTTTGCAAGAGGTCTATCACCCTGCCGCCCAACAACATGCAGGAAGAGATTGATTTTAGCAGGGCAGGGGAGGGTGACCGTCATCTGCCCTCACGCACTGCCCCCGTCACTCGAGAGCATTTCAGGGTTGATGCCCAATTTGGCAAAGGCGGCATCCCATTTTTTATCAAGGCGTGCGTCAAACACCAGCGCAGTATCGGCGGCAACGGTGAGCCAGCCGTTGTGACGGAGTTCATTTTCCAGTTGATGGGCTGACCATCCTGCATAGCCCAATGACAAGATTGCGTGCTGAGGCCCTTTGCCCTCGGCGAGGTCTTTCAGAATATCAAGGGTGGCGGTAAGCCCTATTGTTTTCGTAACCTTGAGCGTTTCTTTGGTGCTATAATCAAGCGAATGCAACACAAAGCCGCGTCCGCCCTCCACAGGCCCGCCAAAATGCAGGGGGCGATCTTGTGCGGTGATGGTTGCGCCTAAATCCAGTTGTTTGATAATCTCGTTAAAACTCATACCGCTAACAAGGCGATTGAGGATAATCCCCATTGCCCCTTCCTCGTTATGCACGCACACAAACACGACCGTCTTGTGAAAGCGGGGGTCTTGCATGTTGGGCATAGCGATGAGTAGCTGCCCTGTGAGATAGCCGCTACTGATGGTGGGAGAGGAGGGCGCAAAAATCATGAATTGTTTTTGTTTTTTGTCTGTGGCAGAAACAACTCTATAAAGGCTTTGTATTGGCAACACAAGAGAGAGAGTACAAACTATGCAGTATCAGCAAGACATAGAAAACCTTGGGGAGCGTGTGACCGCGCTTGTTGCCGCTGTTGGAAATGGCGAAGAGGTTGAATTAGATGAGCTGCAGCAACAAGTGGAGCAGCTGTGCACCGTCGCGCTGGCATTGCCCGTTGTAGAACGCATTGAAATTCGCAAGCAACTAGAAGAGGTGCTAACGCGGTTGGATGCACTCGCGTTGACGTTAGTGGCGCGGGGGGAAGACATTCGCAAAAGCCTGAGCCAGACAACAACCAATCAACAGGCGGCAAGGGCGTATTTGAATGCGAAAAAGAGTGACGAGTAGGGTGTTTAGTTTAGGGTTTAGGGTTTAGGGTTTAGGGTTTAGGGTTTAGTATGGAATCATCTGTTTACCTTAAAGCATTGCTCTCGTTATTGTTTGTGTTGTCATTACTCGGCGTGGTGGCGGTGGTGTTGCGTCGCACAGGGTTGATGACCAATATCCCCGCCAGTCTTAAAAACACGGAGAAAACGCTCGCGGTGACAGAATCGTTGAGCCTTGATATGAAGCATCGATTGTTGCATATCCAATCGCCGCAAAAAAACTATCTTGTTATTGTCGGTGGGGCGCAGCCCGTGGTAGTGGATGTTAGCGATAGAGATGCTGTCCAAGAAAAATAATAATAAGGAAGCTGTCATGCGTACGAACCGTATCCTTTTATTCGTTTTCTGCACCCTGATGCTGGCGTTGGGGGGTGGGGTGCATGCTGCCTTCGCGCAATCGCTCTCGGTTGATTTAGGGCGTGAAGTAGACGGGCAGACCACAGGGCGCATCGTCCAGATGATTGCGCTGATTACGGTGCTGAGTCTTGCGCCGTCGTTGCTGATGATGGTGACCTCGTTTACGCGGATTGTGATTGTGTTTTCCTTTGTGCGGAGTGGGTTAGGGTTGCAACAAACGCCGCCGAACTCCGTGCTGATTGGCTTAGCGTTGTTTTTGACGCTGTTTATTATGACCCCCACGTTTGAGCAGGCGTATGATTCCGCCATCAAGCCGTTGGTGGAGGAGAAAATAAAAGAAGAGGAGGCATTGAAGCGTGTTGGCGTGCCGTTTCACGCCTTTATGTTGAAGCACACCGATGCCCGTGATTTGCAGCTGTTTGTGGACTTGGCAAAAATCAAAAAACTGGATAGCCCCGAGGCAACGCCGTTTCGGGTGCTTATCCCCGCGTTTATGATTAGCGAGTTGAAACGCGCTTTTGAGATTGGTTTTCTCGTGTTTCTACCATTCCTGATTATTGATATGGTGGTGGCGAGCATCTTGATGAGTATGGGGATGATGATGCTGCCGCCAGCAAGCATTTCCCTGCCGTTTAAGCTGATTTTCTTTGTGCTGATTGATGGCTGGTATTTGTTGGCGGGGAGCTTGGTGAAGAGTTATGGGGGGTGACAGAGGCCTGAACCTAAAAACCTGAAACCTGAAAAATCTCTCCAGCGGCGACGGTTATGGTGCGAGCGTCACCCCGCTACCCCGACTAGAAGGAGGGGAAGTGCGGGGTCTGCAAGAACAAAAGTCCAGACCCCGTAACAAGTACGGGGTGACGACTATACCACGAGCGTCACCCCGTCGCATGACGGGGTTTAAAAAGACTTCCATCGATACGAGCGTCACCCCGTCGCATGACGGGGTCTGGTTTTCCGTTGCTAAAAGCGTGGACAAAAACAATAAAAATAAAATGCTTGACTAATATATATATATATATTAGGGTAAAACCTAGAAACTTGACGCAAGGAATTTTTTGTGTCTGGGCACGTGAAAATTTACTTTTTAGGTGACGACTATGTCTGGTTTTTGGGAATTCTTTGAATACGGGTTTGTGGGGGGCGCGGCGGTTTTTTCGATGACGCTCATTGGAGTACTGCTAGGCTTTGTATCGGGATTTTTTCTTGAGATACTGAGGATTGATAAAAGAATCCTAAAAGTAATAGCGCCTGCTCTCAATCAAGAATCCAAGCCTCAAGTTCGACTTGAGGATGTATTAGCAGCAACAGGCTGCGTGATTGGCTTCGTAGTAAGCCTATCTACATTCGTCATACGGATCCTATGGTCTCTGTAGGTTGTCCAAGTGTTTGTGCATACCTAGACAATATTCCGAGGCTAGTTTAAGTGCCCCACCCCCCGTTATTAAACTGAGGGGGTGTTTTTTTGCCTTTTTTCGATGCAATAGCTGTCAACCCTTTGTGATAGACAAGCGTCGATAGCGGCAATGTCGTGCCTTCGTTATCTTATACCAATCCGCTTAAGTTTCTAAAAAATCTGGACCCCAGCCTTCGCTGGGGATTCGATCAGTGTATGTATGCTCAGAACGAATCCCCAGCGAAGGCTGGGGTCCATTTTTCCTTTGGGTTTTAAAGATGATTGGTATTACCCCCCCCTAAGGCGTACGCGGCACAGGCGGTGGTGGCGGCGCAGGCGGCGGGGTGGGGCGACGGCGGAGCGCGGCACGGAGTTTATTGATATTCTGTTTGCGTTCATTCCATCTCTTATTAAAGATGCCGCCGAGCATCATGCCGCCCAAGCCTTTCGCGCCATTAAACGCGGTATCAAACAGTTTTGTGGCAATGGGGGGGAAGTTTAAGAACGTAGGTAGATTGACGGCATAGGTTGCCAGCGAGGGCGTTTGCGACATCATGCCGTTGCTCACAATGCCAATGAGGAGCATATTCCAGAACACGCCATCGGCAATACCGTTCTTGAGGATATAATTCGAGAGTTGCGTCAGCGATTGATTATTTTCGGCGGCAACCCACGCCAGCATGCCAATCATCAGCGCAATCACCACGCCCGTGAACATAAACGTAACCGCACTGTGGATGAGCAGCTTTAAGCCATTGATGGCAAATTTGCGCGAAAAGGGAAAAATATATGCCGCCATGAGGGCAGGGGAGAGGATGGTGACCAGCACCAACGAACACAGCGTATTGAGCATCCGAAACGGCACTTGAATCATGGCAAAGCCATAGAAAAATAATAACGGGAAGCCTGCCACTGCCTGCATAATTGCCGTTGCATCGCCGCCGAAAACCTTTTGCGTCCATGGCGTATTCATCGAATCATTGACCGCATTCAAACCAATTTTATAGCCCGTGCCCATGCCTTTTTGCATGATGAGGGTGAGGCATTGGATGTATTGTCCGCGCTCTTTGTCATCGCTGGTTGCGGTGATGGTCGCGGTTTTTGAGCAATCATCCGCAATGTATCCCTTGCTATATTTATTCATCGCGGTTTCGATATAAAAAGACGTTGCTTTGACGCCCGCCGCGCCAATCGCATCATAAAATTTGGTATAGAAGCCAAAGTTGCTTAAGAAGGCGAGTACCACGATGGTGAGCATCAGCCTTTGCACGGTGGTATTCAGTATCGCGCCGACCCTCCCTTCTGCCCCAAAGGGTCTCAGCAATGTGCCCGCTTGCCACACCAACCATAAGCCCAAAAAAGCGATGGTGAGTTTGGTAATTTCTGGGGTCATTAACGCCACGGCTCGGATGCCATAATCGACACGAACTTTTTCGATGGCGCTAAACAAGTCGTTCATCCAGCCCGTGTTATACCAGTCTTTGCCGCCCACTTGTGCAAAGGCAGCGTGAGAAGGCAGCACACACAACACAAGAAGCACGAAAAAGAAAAGCAGGCAGGGGATATATTTTTTCATCATGTATCCCCATTGTTATCATCGTTGGCATCTCTAGAGAACCCGCTCTTCCGCCCTGCCGCGACTAAATCCCTGTCTTTATCTTTTTTGCTACGCACGAAGCCGACGATTTTGTTTGCTGATTTTTCATTTTTTGCTTGCGGATTCTTCGCCTTTTGAAGGTTTCTCCGGAATGACCTTATAGCGTTTGCCTCACTTCCGCCTGTTGTTCTTTCCTCCTGTTCAAAGAATTTGCGTCTTTCGCTGATGTAATCGCCAACCGAATTTTCCCTGTCATCACCACCACCCCCTGTGTTGTTAATCATGTTACTGCCGTATTCCTGCGCTGCGCTTGTCTCTCTTTTTCTGTTTGCAGTGGCACTGTCTTTATATCCCGCAACTTTCTGTAAGCCTCTTAGCTCAGCTTCTTTGGCAGCAGCTTGCGGTGTGGTGCGAGCGGTATCTTTGGCGGATATGGGGGCGGGGGCAAGCATGAAGGAGTCCGTTCTTGCATAGCCAGCAACAGGCTTTTGAATGTCATTGCCTGCCGCATCGCGATTGCTTTTATTGGAGTCTAGCTTTTCTCGCCGTGCTTGGGAGAGTAAATCGTAGGCTTCGTTAACCGCTTCTAATCGGGCAGCATTGCCCGCTAACGTTACATCCCGCGCCACGTCTCTGAGAATATCTTTGCGTGCCTGTTTAATCTCGGCTTCTGTTGCGCCCTCTTTTAAGCCCAATGTTGCAAACGCTGCTTGGCGTTTATCATCTGCGCGTTGACTTGTGCTTCTGGCTTCTTGAGAGGAGAGTCCTGTATCGTTGGTAGTGGCTAGCCCGCTCGTGTTGGCGTTATCACTTGTTTGTGTGTAGCCTGCCACGGTGGGTGGTTTTTTGCTTGAGAATCCGCGCATGGATGCCTCAATAATCGCTTGTTCAATTTGGGGGGTGTAGCGCACGTTGTCTGCATCGCGTTTCAGCATTTTCTCAAGGGCGTTGTTTTTTGCTGCCATTTCGATACCAAAAGCCTGCATCCCTTCGCGGTTATATCCAGAAATATCCCCCCGTGCTGCCTTTATCATTTCTTGCAATGCAATATTGTACCGTCCTGTCACGTCAAATTTCGCGGCTGTTTGCAGGAGTTTGAGTTCAAGGGTTGCTTGCAATACATCTTTGGCAAGACGGTCTTGTGTTGTGGCGCGTAACGCTGCATCAGCGATATAGTCCGTGCTGTTTTTATCCTGAATATTTTTCAGTTGCTCTGTTGAGCTCACGACTCTGTCTTGTGCATCGCGCATTAAATCCTGCATAGAAACGTATTGTTTCACCACGTCGCGATTGATGAACACGGTTCTATCTTCGGGAACCCAGCTCATCCCTGTGCCAATGCCATCGGCAAGCCCACCGCCGATTGCGCCTGCAAGTTCACCATAGCCTGTTGCTTCCAGCACGCGCATGGCTTGTTGCATCGCCGCGTTTTCCACAAGGGAAACAACACCCGTTGCGGCAACGCCTGTCATTCTTAAGCCCACGCCTGTAACAACGGCTGCGCCACTGAGTGTTGTATCGGCAACTCTGCCCGCGCGGGTTTGGCTGAAGTCTTCCAGTGCTGTTTTGAGCGCATCGAGTTTATCGGTCGCGCCTTTGACAACAGCATTACTTTCAAGCGTGGTTTTTGCGCCATCGATAAATTCACTGGCTCTGTTATACGCCCCTGATTCCTCAAGTTTGCTATCAATCATGCGCGTGAGGGAATTTTGCATCAGCATATCACGGAGAGGATTGCCCGTTGCATTGTTCACCGTATTGGGGGTGAGGGCATTACGGGCAAAGCCCAAGCCCACACCACCCAACGCCCCTGCCCATTGCGCCGCTGCCCCTGCCATGCCGCTGAATGCCCCACTGGAGCTGACCCCAAAACTTTGCCCGCCCAAGAACTGTGCGCCGATATTTGCAAAATTCTTGAGTAAAAACGCGGCTAATAGCCCTGCCGCGCAGAGAGTCACGAAGTCTTCGTCTGCGTAATCGTATTCGGGGGCGTTGAGGAGGTAGGCAGTGGCGGTGTCGTCTATGGTGCTGCCTGAATATACCTCGGTTGGCATTGCTGCACCAGAAAGACAAATCTTTGGATTTATTTTCTTTCTGCTGGGTGTAATTGTTTCAAAATGCAAATGCGTACCTGTACCGCCTCCCGTATTGCCCATGCCGGCAATAAGTTGTCCTGCGGTGACGACATCTCCTTGTTTTACAGAAATACTGTTATAGAATAGGTGCAAATATCGTGTCATCCATCCCCCTGCATGCCGAATAACAACCATATTTCCAGCGCCACCATTGCATCCTCCCCCTGGCCCACTACTTTCGTAAGAACATATATTCTGTGCAGAAATAACAGTGCCCGCATCTGTTGCTACAATGGCGGTTTTTCTAGCGTTAGCAATATCCAGCCCCGAATGCATTCTGCCCCACCGCCATCCATATTGCGATGTTTCAACACCACTAGTTGGTCTTACCTTACACGAAAACGCCCCACCGCTTGCCGCCCCCACCACACCAGCAGCACTCCCACCCGAACACGAAGGCTTGTTCTCTGTTAAGCCGTGATCAACGATCAATGTTTTTGCGCCCCCGTCAACCCAACTGGCAATAGTTTCTATTCCAGCTCTATCAATAGCAGCGACGCAGCCTGCTGTTCCTGGAGCTGTTCCCCGATCGTTATCAACATGAAATCCCACGGCTGCCCTTGGTGACGTATCGGCGTCACTAAAGGGAATCCAAGTCTTTCCGACGCCAGCAAAATTTCCTGTATTATTTCTATCCACTGAGCCTATGCGAATGATACCCTGCGGCACAGGTCTCTTAGAACCACTAAAATCAGCAGAACGCTCTACGGGTTTTAAACCGGGTTTTCCTGAAACAACAGTCACTGATCCTTTGACCACCCCATTCTCTATCAACCGCAACGTATAGAAATCGCCCCCCGCAGGAACCATCGAAATATATTTACCCGTTCTCCCCGTGCACACACCTGTGGAAAGATTCATTGTGCCAGATAACGCCCTGTCCTCGTATGTCTGCTGCAGATACCCCGTGGTGAGGGTGGTTTGTTGCGGATATTGCGGGGGGAAACCAACAGTGTTTTTATCCACCATCCCTGAAAGCAGGGTGGTGGCATAGTCTGGTTCTTCATCGTGATCATCGTGATCGGCGTGATCATCCACGCCACCATTGCTGGCAACATTGATAGTCCCTTGCTCAAGCTGCCCTGTGGTTACGGGGGTATCAGGCAGTGTTGTGGGCGGTGTGATAGAGGGAATTGTTGGCACGGTGACGGGGGACGTGGTCTCGGGTATTTTGACAGTATTTTCTAGCCATGCGGGCAGATTTTTCTCGCCTAGTTTATCGTTAAGCGCGAGCAAAGATTGCTCCATCGTGCCGATCATCAACACGGCAATCACCGCGACAACCACAAAACTGATGGCGGCTTCCAGCATCACCCGCCCTCCTAAAAACGCATATTTTCGGGTGAGGGGGAAGCAGCCGCACGCCATGAGCACGGGGCTGAGGACACTCATAAATGTCCAGCGCATCAAGGCATCAACAATCGGATAGGCGAACATCAGCGGGGCCAATGCGTAAATCACAATGAGGATAATGCCACTCACCCACGCGCCCTTGAGCAGAATATAAATGCCTGTTGCCAGCCCATAGGTGAACACATACTGCATCTTGTGCACTTGGCATTCGAGCTTGTTTTTCGAGGCAATTTGATCAGCGGTGAGAACAGACGCATCCACCGCCGTGAGCGTTTTACACACAATGTTTTGTGCATCCAGTTTCGCAAAAAAAGTGCCATCGCCACTGCCCTCATTCAGCAGCTCGCTATTCATATTGATGGCGGCATCGACAATTGGATTATAGATGTAATTCCAGAAAAATTTATAGCTGGTGTCGGTGAGCAGCAGGAACGATAGTGCCACTGTCACCATAAAACTGAAGGAGAGTTTGTTCGCAAGGCCAATCACTTTGTCTTGTGGGCCAAACGGCATAAAGATCTTTGCTGCCACAAACACCATGTAGAGTGCCAGCCCAATCCCCAATAATTTCACGACTTGATGCCCGATAGCCTTGGTGACGGCCTCGCCATAGACAATCGACGTGACATAGAGCCGCGTTACAATGCCGCACGCAAAACAGATTGGGGAAAACGTTGCTTGGATTTCCGCAAGCGTTGCCGACTGATCGCCCGTTTTGGCATTGTTGGCTTGTGCGGCGGAAACAGCTTCGTTGAGCTTGTTTACAAAAAGCGGCGGGGGTTTTAACGGGTTTCCCGGTTTTACTTTGCTAAGCCCGAATGCTGTTAAATACGCGGGATTATGATAGAGGCGCGTCAACCCACAACTAAAGCTCGCGAGAGGCTTTTTCTCTTCTGCAAGTCCGTTGAGCGTGCTTTGGCAGTTGGTGCCTTTGCCTTCCCCGCAAATGCCTTGAAACAAGGCTGGTGCGCTCGCAATACTGAGCTTTGCTTTCGGCGACCCACAAAAGGCACTTTCATAGCCAATACCATTCAGTGCATCACTATAGGTGCTGAGCGTCGCGGCTGTGATTTTAAGATCGTTGGTGCAGGTATCAGGCAGCGACTGCATCGCCTCTTGCATTTGTGTGTCGCACGCTGCTTTTTGTGTTGCGCTAAGATGGTCAATAGCTTCGTCAGAGGCGGCCGCCTTTGCAAAACTGTCTTTGCCAGTAGCGCACAGCACCATCGCCGCCACAAGCAACACTTGCAGCGCATAGAGGAGTTTAAAACGGGGTGGGATACTGTTTCTCATGTATCTTTCTGTGCTTTATGTGAAATTTATCACATTTTTTTTCATATTCAAAGCATTTTCGGCATCAAAAAAATGATTTGCCCGCATTCGCGTTAACATTTCGTCAATAAATTTCTCTTAGCATCAGGAGAATAACAAAAAAAGTGATGGAGCTATTGCTGCCTATCAGGATGTTTTGGCGAGGTTATTCTGTATTGGGAAAATCCTACAACCAGAACATTAAAAATGCTTGAGGAGAGAACGAATTTTATGCAAACGACCTTAAAAATTTCCGCGTTGGAAGAGTACGCACAACGTCAAGAGTCTTCAGCGGCGTTGGACGAAGCGGCACATGCCTTGGGCATGGTTGCAGGGCTAAAACGCTCGCTGCGTCCTGATTTTGATTATGATGAGGCGTTGATTGAAGCCTCCTATTCTTTGCAAGATTTATTGCGGAGCTGTCCTGATGATAGCGAAGCAATTGAAAAAGCGATTGGCTTTTTCAGCGGTGTTGTGTTTACTAATACTAATGATGTTTTTGAGGCGCAAGCAGCAGGCTATCAAGAGCGAGAAGCATTACGCAAGATGCTCGAGGCGGGGAATGTTTAGAAAAAAAGTAACACCCCAGCCCCCTTTAGTAGATGACTGGCGGGGGTTGTGCGCTTAGAGCATTGGCGATGGCATGGAGAAGATTGCCGTCCTGTTTCCGCGTAGTGGAGAGGAGTGAGCGGATGGTGGC
>JBILKT010000134.1:0-4962 GCA_044376545.1 Alphaproteobacteria bacterium | reverse complement strand
TACGCAGGTGAAGGATTTTTTGATGATTTCAAGGCAGAAAATTGCGAAAAAGCGGAGTTTACAAAAGGTAAATGAGCATTTTGAGCGATTTTCTAACGATGAAAGCGCAAAAAAGACGAGCGCTGCGTAAGTCCTGCGTTATGTGTAGCAATGTCTTTATATCTACATGTTTCCCCGTCACAAGACTATATCCATACAGTATAGATACCGAAGTTCCACAGAAACTTGCCGAGGCAACCAACACACCTACAGCAACGCGTAAAAACAAGTTCTTATCCATAAGATAACTATACATTTTTTATTTTAAAAATGCAATAAATTTTTGAGGGGGTAATTACGCTTTATATCTCCCGCGTAAACGCCACAAAATTCTCTAGCGTTTTTCGCACCTTCCCCCTATCAAGCGCCTCTATTGCCAATGCAACCCCTATTTTTAAGTCCTCTTCTGGGTCGGGAAGAAACGCATGCTTTGGTTTTATGCTTTGCGCCTTACGCGCAATCACCAACGCCGCTGCGGCATTAAGCACCACAACATCACGATAGGGGGAAGGTTTCCCTGCCACTAAATCCTGTATTGCCGCCGCATTAAAGGCAGCATCCCCCCCTTTAATATCGGCAATCTCCACTGCTTGTAATCCTAGCCCTTCTGGAGAAACGTTAAAAATACCAACATTGCCTCCGTCTACTTGACAACAGGTATTCATCCCAGTTGTCATCAATTCATCTACCCCATCACAGTGCACGACCCATGCCCGCTTTCTCCCCGCACTCTCCAACATAAGGCCAACAGGATTGAGCAAGTTCCAATCATACACGCCTATCAATTGATACGCGCAATTGGCAGGGTTCAACAGAGGTCCCAACACGTTAAAAATCGTTTTAACCCCTAATTCTTTACGAATTTTCGCAACCAATCCCATGGCAGGGTTATGATGCGGCGCGAACATAAAGCCAATGCCCGTCTCGCGCAAACACAGTTCCACCTGCTTAGGCAACAGATCAATTTTTGCGCCCAGTGCTTCCAATACATCAGCTGAACCAGATTTAGACGAAACCGCCCGATTGCCATGCTTCGCCACAGGCACCCCACACGCCGCCACCACAAATGCCGCCGCTGTAGAAATATTCAACGTATGGTGCCCATCTCCCCCCGTGCCACATACATCAATAGCGCCCAGAGGGGCTTGAATAGGAATGATTTTTTTACGAAGACTTTTGTAAGCACCCAATAAAATCTCAGGCGTCAGTGTTATGGTGTTTAACGCAAGCAACAATTGCTTGATTTGCGATTCTGTTAGCTGTCCTTTAAGCAGCGCATCAAACCAGCGCGACACCATTGCCGTCTCAAGTGTTTTTTTCGCTGCAATAGTGGCTAAAAATGGTTTTATATCATGGATAGGTTTTTGGTTCATAACACAAACTCACGGGTTAAGGGGGCCGTCTGCTCGCCCTTGGCAAGCTTCACAAAATTATCCAGCAACTGATGCCCATAGTGCGTTGCAATGCTCTCAGGGTGAAACTGCACGCCATGAATCGGCAATGTTTTATGTTGCAGCCCCATAATCAAGCCGTCGTCCGTCTCGGCCGTCACCTGTAAACAATCGGGTAATGTTGCCCGTTCCACAATCAGCGAATGATAGCGCGTTGCCTGATAGGGCGTGGGAATATGCGCGAAAATCCCCTGCTGCTGATGCTGTATCAGGCTGGTTTTGCCGTGGATGGGTTCTGGCGCACACATCACCTTGCCGCCAAACACCTGCCCCATCGTCTGATGCCCCAAACACACACCCAACAGCGGTTTTTTTGCAACACTCGCGGCCAAAACGAGTTCTAAGCAAATCCCTGCTTGGTCTGGATCACACGGGCCGGGGGACAAAATAATCCCTGTCGGATTCATCGCCAAGACGGCAGAAACGCTTATTTCATCGTTGCGATACACCCGCACATGCTCGCCCAACATGGCGACATAATGCACCAGATTATAGGTAAAACTATCATAGTTATCAATGAGCAAGAACATGAACTTTTTCTAGCAAAACAAGGGAACGTGCGATAAATATGTTATCGTCTATGATGAAACACTTTTCCAACCTTTTTTTTGTCTCTGCCATTTTAATGAGGCTTACTGCCACATCCCCTGCACATGCAGAAGACGGTTTCTTCATTGATAGCAGCCGCTGGCAAATTGAACCCCGCGCTGAAAAATTTTTCGCGGAAAACCCCGCCATGCCGCTTACTGGCAATAAGCGGCAAGTCGTTGCCGTTTTGAAACCACAAGCCATGCCCACCACCTTCGCCCCTGTTGAGGCGTTAAAACCCACCGCAAAAATCGCCCTCGTGATTGATGATATGGGCTTAGCAAAAAAATATTCCAAGCAAGCCATTGCCTTGAACGCGGCTCTTACCCTATCTTTCATTCCCTATGCGGAAGACCTCCCCGCGCAAACGGCCGCCGCCAAAGCGGCAGGACACGAGTTGATGGTACACATCCCCATGCAGCCCATGGGCAATGAAGACAGCGGCAAAAACGCGCTGTTGACGGGGCTATCCCCCGTCGAACTGCAACGCCGTATTGACTGGAACCTTAATCAATTCAGCGGCTTTGTGGGCATGAACAATCATATGGGTAGTAAATTTACGCAAGACCGCGCCCTGCTGCAACCCGTGATGCTTTCGTTGAAAAAACAGGGCGGCTATTTCCTTGATTCTCGCACCACGCCAAAAAGTGTGGCGGGCGCAGTTGCCGCAGAAAACGGGCTTGCCACGCTCAACCGCGATGTGTTTTTAGATGATGTCGATAGCCTTGCCGCTGTTGAAAAACAGCTTGCGCATCTTGAGAAAATCGCCCTGAAAACGGGGCAGGCTGTGGCGATTGGGCATCCGCGCCCGAACACCCTCGCTGCTTTACGTAAATGGCTGCCAAGCTTGGCATCCAAGCAAATTACGCTTGTACCATTATCACACCTGATGCTAAAAAAAACCCATGTTGCAACGGCTGAAAGCGTTGTAAAACAATGATTCTAGCGTTAGCGCAGTGCAATCCCACAGTCGGGGATATTGACGGCAACACAGCCCTCATCAAACGCTTGCAAACAGCCACGCCTGAGGCAGATTTACTCATTTTTCCTGAACTCGTTTTATCAGGCTATCCCCCTGAAGACCTCGTGTTACAGCCCGCTTTTATGGCGAAAATTGAAGCAGCGATTGCAGATTTAGCCTGTGCCACGAAAGCCGCACCAGCCTTGCTTATTGGCGCACCATGGCTTGAGAATACTATGATATACAACGCCGCAATTTTGCTCCAAGACGGGCAGATTTCGGGCGTTACAGCGAAATATCATTTGCCGAATTATGGGGTGTTTGATGAGAAACGCGTCTTCACAGCAGGCACTTTACCAAATCCCCTTTTATTTCAAGGGCTTAAACTAGGCGTGATGATTTGTGAAGATATGTGGCATGCTGATGTCGCAAAGGCGCTGAATCAGCGGGGTGCAGACCTATTTTGCGTTTTAAATGCCTCCCCATTCGAAACGGGAAAACCTGCCAAACGCCTTGATATTGCTGCCTCTCGGGCGAGAGAAAATAATTTGCCGTTAGTCTATGTGAACATGGTAGGCGGGCAAGATGAACTGGTTTTCGATGGACGCAGCTTCGTGCTGTCTCCCACAGGGCAGCCTGTGGTGCAGATGGCGCCGTGGCAAGAAGAAATCACCCTGTTAAGGGCGGAAAGTCTTGGTGTTAAGCTATTTTAGGGTGCTTATTAAACCCCCTGCCCCACCAGAAACGCTCCCTCTAACTGTGGCGCACCCGCTTTAATATTTTTTCGGACTTCAGGCGCAAGCGTTGTCTCTGCAAGCCTCAATTCGTAGGTGCTTTGCAAGTTCATCCAAAATTGCGGGGTGGTGGAAAAATACGCGGCAAGGCGGTATCGCCCGTAATGCCTTCCTCTCCCTTGAGTATTGCCGTGATGCGATTGGTGGGCACACTTAAGGCTGCCGCCAATTTATTGGCAGAGAGATTGTGGGGAGTGAGGTATTCAGCTTGCAGAATTTCCCCTGCGTGGATGGGGGGCATGTTTTGGGAAAGGTTTTTGAGAATAACATTCTCAAGTTGCCATGCTTCTTTTTGACTTTCAGAATGGAATCGAAGAGCTTTTAAAACTTTCTCATAATCATCATGACACAATATCTTGTCATCAAATACTTCTGCGTTATAAAAAGTTGCATATTTATTTATTATTTCATGTGCCCTGTTAATAAGGGTTTCACACTCTTCGCAGGAAAGACCACCAAGGGTTTTTATAGCATTGTTGATATTCAGAAAATGATCAAAATTTGTGTGTGCAAATATGCTACCACGTAAGTTAGCAAGTTTCTTCACTAAATTGTCATTGCTGCTTACTAAGAACAAATCTTGTTTAAGTTCAGACGCAAAAGTCTCTATGTCAGTTTGTGCCTTAGTCTCGTCATAGAATTTATCTTTTAGGCATTCTTTAAAATAAGCTGCTTCAGAAAAATTGGGGTTGTTTTTTATTTCCTTAAGCACTCTATGGAGGCTTAGTACTTCCTTATTGCCATCGTAAACACGGCAAAGATTTATCCAAAACGCCTCTCGAAGTGCTTTTATTGTAATGCCAAAAAAGGTATTTGCTGAATGAAATTCGCGCTCAAATTCTTGAATAGACGCATTTAAATCATTAAAAAGGCGGAGATAAATTTTTGCTGTTACAATTTGCTCGGCGAGAATAGTCATTAATTCTTTTTTTGTTAAATTTCCCATTTTCTCAAACCCCCTGCCCAACCAGAAACGCCACCTCCAGTGCCTGTGCGGCATTGAGGCGGGGGTCGCAGTGGGTGTGGTAGCGACTGCTGAGGTCATCCACCGTGATGTTTTGGGCGCCGCCGATGCATTCGGTCACGTCTTGCCCTGTCATCTCAAAGTGCACGCCGCCTGCGTGCGTCC
>JBILKT010000133.1:0-4963 GCA_044376545.1 Alphaproteobacteria bacterium | reverse complement strand
CGATCATCATGTCGGATACATTTCTGTGCCGCCTATTTTTTTACGAACTCTCCCCCTGAGCGGAAAACCGCATCGGGGCTTTTGGCGTGGGCGGGGTTTGGGTTCTTGGGTAGCGGGGGGGGCCTAAAAAAGGTAACTGCTTCGCTACAGCCGTCAAGGGATGAGGTACGAGGCACGAGGAAAAGAAAGAGTATCAACCTTATCCCTAGCGCCTAGCGCCTAGCCCCTAGTGCCTAACACCTCGTGCCTCGTGCCTCGTGCCTAATGCCCCTAGCCCCCCGTGCCTTTTAGTCATCCGAAGATCCCCCCTCAAGGCTATAAACTTTTTTCCCCGCCTTGATGGTGGCAAGCACGCCTCCTTTAAAGAGGCGCTCTCCGAACAGGGTGTTTTTTGATTTACTTTTGAGGTGGGTGGGATCAAGTGTCCACGTGTAATCAGGATCAAACAAAATAAAATCGGCTGTATGACGGCGGGCAATGCGCCCGACTTTCAGGCGCAAAATATCAGCAGGGTTGCTGGTGAGCAGCTTCAATGCCTCTAGCAACGAGAGTTTTTGTTGGTGGACGAGCCCTAAGGTGACAGCAAACAGTGTTTCAAAACCCACCGCGCCATTGGCGGCTTGGGCGAAGGGAACGCGCTTGCTGTCTTGGTCTTGCGGGCAATGGGCACTCACAATCGCGTCAATCGTGCCGTCTTCTAGGGCGGCAATCACCGCAAGGCGATCTGTCTCCGAACGCAGCGGGGGATGCACTTTGGCAAAGGTGCGATAGCCCAGCACGGCTTCTTCCGTGAGGGCGAAATAATGGGGGGCGGTATCGCAAGTGACAGACACGCCGCGTTGCTTAGCACGACGTACCGCATCGAACGATTTTTCGGTGCTAAGGTTGCACAAATGGAGACGTGCGCCGCTTGCTTCCGCAAGGGCAATATCCCGCTCTACCATAATGCTTTCGGCAATGGTCGGTTTGCCGCCTAGCCCTAATTTTGTGGCGGTGAGCCCTTGGTTCATCACACCGCTGGCCGCCAGCAACGCATCTTCTGGATGGTGTAATACCAATCCATTAAAGAACTTGGCGTATTTTAGAGCATTGAGCAGCACACGGGGATTTTGAATGGCACGTTGTCCATCCATAAAGCCCATGCATCCGCCGCTATAGAGCGTGCCCATGTCGGTGAGTTGCTCTCCCTCAATATTTTTAGTGATGGCGGCGTAGCTTAACAGCGACACAGTGTCGATTTCGCGTCCACGTCTGAGGAAAGTATCGAGAACAGCCGTATTGTCTATAATAGGATTGCTATCACTGGAGGCAACAACGGTGCCGATTCCTCCCGCTACGGCACTCGCACAGGCTGTCTCTAATGTTTCTTTATGGCGTTCATTATCTCCTGATAAATAGGCGCGCATATCGACTAAGGCGGGGGCAAGGCATAGCCCTGTGCAGTCGACAATATCCCAGCCCATTAAATCTCTGCTATTTGGCTGCGCCACATTTTCCAATTTGCCTAAACTTTCCGCTGCGCCTTCTGGGCTTGCAGAAACTAAGGCTTCATTGGCTTGTGGGTCAAAAAGCATTAGCTTTTTGCCTCCTCGCTCAGTCATTGGCGAAGAGCCAACGCCGTTCCGCCTCAATTCGCTCGCCGAAATATCAGAAATTTTCTCGGGCTGGGATGAAAGGGTTTGCTGCAGATTAGCCCCAAAATCACTGATGAGCATCCCTTCCACCAGCACATCGCCGATGATGTCTAGCCCCGTTGCGGGATCAAGGATGCGAGCGTTTTTATACAGCGTGCGATTTTTAGTATTGCTCAATGAGGTCATTTCAGCAACACTCCTTTTTTAGGAGCGGGTTGAGAGGAATATAAAGCAAGGCTTTCAAGGCATGCCATCCGCACGGCAACACCCAATTCCACTTGTTGCGTGATGACACTCTGATTAATATCGTCAGCAATCTCGCTATCAATTTCCACCCCGCGATTGATGGGGCCGGGGTGCATGACAATCGCATCGGATTTTGCCCGTTGCAGCTTCTGTCTATCCAGCCCATAAAAATGGAAAAATTCTCTTAAGGAAGGGAAGTATTGCCCGTTCATGCGTTCAAGTTGCAGGCGCAACATGAGCACCACATCTACATCCTGAATACCTTCGGCGAGGGTGTAAAACACTTTGACGCCGAGTTTTTCAACAAACGCTGGCATCAACGTGGGCGGGGCAATGAGGCGTACTTCTGCGCCCAGTTTGGTGAGCAGGAAAATATTGCTCCGCGCCACACGACTATGCAAAATATCCCCGCAAATTGCCACTTTCAGTCCTGCAATCGTGCCTTTGTTACGACGAATGGTGAGGGCATCCAGCAACGCTTGGGTGGGGTGTTCGTGCCACCCATCGCCTGCGTTAATCACGCCAGATTTCACCTTGCTGGCAAGGAGATGCGCCGCCCCGCTATCACCATGACGCACAATCAGAATAGCGGGTTTCATGGCATTAAGCGTGAGCGCGGTATCCAGCAGGGTTTCCCCTTTTTTGGTAGAGCTTTTATCCCCCGACATATTGATAACATCCGCCCCCAATTTTTGCGCTGCTAACTCAAACGAGGTGCGCGTGCGGGTGGAATTCTCAAAAAACATGTTGATAACAGTGCGCTGATAGAGCGGACTGCTACTGCGGATATACTCAAGCTGTTGTTCTTGCAGAAATTGCGCACGATCCAGCAACGCGATAATATCAGCGGCATTAAGATCTTCGATACCCAATAAATGCTGCAGGGATGTTTTTTGGAGGAGGCTAGACATTACACAGACATACTAATCCAACAACAGACTATAGACATCACACTATAAATCCGCACCAAAAATTGGACTCCAGCAATCCAGAAAGTTATTTCTTGGTGCGGATTTATAGTGTGATGTCTATATTTTACAGTGCGTCTGCAACACGACGCACGTGGGCAGCAAGATCTGATAATTGCTGCTTTTGTTTGTGTAGGAGGGCGGCTTGGTCTTCCAGCTCAACGCGTTGACGCTCAAGTTTTTCATAGCGTGCTTCAATATCTTTTTCTTTTTCAATGAAAATCGCTTCGCTTGCCGCAATTTCACGTTCTAAAGCACCGATAGAACTTTCACGGTTTTTTGCTGCATCTTCCCGAGAGCGCACCGCATCTTCACGACTGCTGATCGCCTCTTCCCGTGATTGCAACGCTTCGGTGCGCGCCCGATAGGTTTCTTTTTGACGTTGTTCCAAATCTATGGCTTCCATGGTGACGGTCTTTCTTGGTTCGGAGTCGATATTAAAAGAGGGCGCAGCTGAAAGAGGCGCAGAGCCAAAATGTACGGGATTAAAAGAAGATTCCGTTGAAAACGTTGCCGTTCTCGAGGCTTGCGCAAGCTCTTCTACGGCCTCTTCAATATTAAAATCGGTTGTTTCATCTTCCTCTAAAAATGCTTCTGTTGCAACAGGAGAAACAGGAGAAACAGGGGAAAAGATAGTCTTTTGTTGATCGGAATTTTCTGGTTTTGGCCCGGGGCGAACAATAGGGCCGCCTGTAAACCCTGTAAACACAGTGTCCCAATCAGCGGCAGAAACTTCAATGTAACTCGGATTGCCTTCGGGTAAATTCCGTGTTTTGAGACGTAATTTTGCACAGGCAGACAGAACTTTGTAATAGCGTTGGTCGTAATTATAGACAAAATAACTTCCATCGGGACGTTCTTCTACTTCAAAAACATCTTGCAATAGCTTTCGTTCTTCTTGAAAACCCGATTCACTGGCGAGGGACAACATCATAATACGACCTATTTAAAATACACTACCGTGTAAATATTAAAATTCTAGTAATTACCCACCTAGCATGCCTTCTTGTTAAAAGGCACGAGGCACGAGGCACGAGGAAAAAGAAGGGACTATTTTAATACTCTTTCTTTTCCTCGTGCCTCGTGCCTCGTGCCTTGAAGAGTAGCTAGGGAGTTACAAATTCTACCATACATCGACAAATTAAAGGCTGAGAAAAACAGTGTCTCAATCACAATGGTCCTGCCTTTACCATAATCGCAGAGGATATTCAACTTTTTAACTCGTTTTTCGTGCTTTTTATGCTGCGCCAGTGTATACGCACCGCAACTTTTTCAGGTGCGATGCACAACCAAAGCGTGATGCACATTTAGACGACAAAGAATTTTATGCTCATCAAGGGCCACGCTGGCTTTACCGATCGCAAGATTTTTCGTAACTCCCTAGCTACTCCTCAAGGCACGAGGGACGAGGGATAAGGAAAAAGAAGGGACTATTTTAATACTCTTTCTTTTCCTCGTGCCTCGTGCCTCGCGCCTCGTCCCTCGTGCCTTGAGGAGTAGCTAGGGAGTTACGATTTTTCTACAAATCTTGTGATGCAAGCGGTATATTCAAATTGTCAACAGGGCCCTTCTTATGCTTATTATGCTTACATCTTATCCACTCAATGCTTATTGTGATGCTCTTATCCCCGTTGTTCTTGAAGCAGGGGATGCTATTATGCGCCACTACCAAACAGACGTGGATGTGAAGCGCAAAGACGATGGATCGCCCACCACACTGGCAGACAGCGAAGCAGAAGCCATTATCCTTAAAGCACTTGCTGCGCTCACCCCTGATATTCCCGTGGTGGCGGAAGAATCCATGGCGGAGGCCATCGCGCCCCATATTAAAAACAGCACTTTCTGGTTGGTTGATCCCCTTGACGGCACCAAAGAATTCTTGAAAAAAACCGATGAATTCACCGTCAACATTGGCTTAATTGTGGCGGGCATCCCCGTGCTGGGCATTATTTTTGCACCTGCTTTAGGGGATTTGTATTATGGTTTTGGTGATACGGTAACGCATGTCAACAGGGCAGGGGAGACACATACCCATAGCGCAAACACTGCGCACCCTAAACCCGATGCACTCAGAGTTGTTGCCAGCAAATCCCATTCCGATAAAGAAAAATTGCT
>JBILKT010000132.1:0-4969 GCA_044376545.1 Alphaproteobacteria bacterium | reverse complement strand
GGAGAATATGTCGATACATTAAAATATAATTAGGAACACCAAGCGCTTTAGCTGCACGTACAAAGTCATAATTACGCGCTTTCAGGAATTCCGCACGCACCACACCGACTAAATTCATCCAGCTAAACAGCACCATAATAAACAATAGCCAACCAAAAGTAGGGGTTACAAAACTGGCAAGAATGATGAGAATATACAACGTGGGCAAGCCACTCCAAATCTCAATAACGCGTTGAAAAATAAGGTCTGTAAGTCCACCAAAAAATCCTTGTACGGCACCAGCGACAACCCCAATCACCGAACTAATAAGAGTTAGCGCAAGGCCAAACAACACCGACAAACGAAATCCATATAACAGTCGCGCCACCACATCGCGCCCTTGGTCGTCCGTGCCGAGCCAATGCGTGGCAGAAGGCGGCGCAGGTGCTGGTTGTTCTAGGTCGTAATCAATCGTGTTGTAAGAGAAACGGATGGGTGCCCAAAGTACCCAACCATTTTGGGCGATTTTTTCTTGCAGAAATGGATCATGATAGTCTGCCTCTGTGGTAAAGTCTCCCCCAAAAGTTGTTTCAGGATACGATGTGAGAAACGGTACATAAAAATTTTCATTATAGGAAACAAGAAGCGGTTTGTTGTTCGCGATAACTTCAGAGAGTAAGCTAATTGCAAACAGGGCGCAAAAAATCCATAAGCTAATAACGCCACGCGTATTGGCTTTAAAGCGGTTGAGGCGACGTTGCGCGAGTGGTGTGAATGTAAAAAACATTTGTTATTCTGTAGCAAATCTCTCGTGTTTAATTATCAACAGAGCACATTCTTCATGTGCAAAAGGTATATACCGCTCGCACCTCAAGATTATCAAAAAAATCTTGCGAGCGGTAAATCCCGCGCGGCGCTTGAGCGTTTCATCGCAACTTCTTCAGTTGCGATAGGTATACATGCGATTAATAAGAAAAACAGGCATTATTTTTGCAAGTTCGTTCTTGCAAAGAATAAACGCCCTTGCAATATTGCTGCTATTGCGCTCATGCATTAATGTACCGTTGTCTCGAGACAACTTCTAAGTTTCCCCCTTATGACCAATCCTTCCTTGCTATATCCCGTTTTGCCGTTACGCGATATTGTGGTGTTTCCGCAAATGATTGTGCCGCTGTTTGTTGGGCGCGATAAATCTGTGACAGCCCTAGAACAGGCAATGCGCGAGAGTAAGCACATTTTGCTCATCACCCAAAAAACTGCCGCGCAAGATGATCCAAAACCTTCGGACTTATTTAAATTTGGTACAATCGGCAATGTATTACAGTTGCTGAAACTCCCTGATGGGACAGTGAAAGTATTGGTTGAGGGGTTGCGACGCGCTGAAGTGACGGACTATAAAATGACAGACGGTTTTTACGCCGCATTCGCCCGTATCCTTGATAATGCAAGGGATGATAAGGGCGATATCAATGCGTTATGTCGTGCTGTTTTGTCCCAGTTTGAACAGTATATTAAACTGAATAAAAAAATTGCTCCCGAAGTGCTGGCCGCAGTCAATCAGATTGACGATGCTGGTAGATTGGCAGATACCATTGCCTCCCACCTTGCCTTAAAAATAGCTGACAAACAAGATTTATTAGAGACACTTAGTGTCTATGCTCGTTTGGAAAAAGCGTTTGGCTATATGGAAGGCGAGATTGGAGCATTACAAGTGGAAAAGCGCATTCGGACGCGCGTCAAAAAACAGATGGAGAAGAACCAGCGAGAATATTACCTGAATGAGCAAATGAAAGCCATTCAGAAAGAGCTCCATGAAAATGAAGAGGGCAAGGACGAGCTAACGCAACTTGAGGCTAGTTTAAAAAAATTACGTCTTACACGAGAAGCTAGGGAAAAAGTTGCCTCTGAAATTAAGAAATTGCGTTCCATGAGCCCTATGTCTGCTGAGGCAGCGGTGGGGCGTAATTATCTCGATTTAATAGCCAACTTGCCATGGAAAAAATACTCGAAGCTTAAGCATGATATTCATGCAGCAGAAGAAATTCTTAACCACGATCATTATGCACTTGAGAAAGTGAAAGAACGTATTCTCGAATATCTCGCCGTGCAGGTGCGCGCGAAAAAACTCAAAAGCCCCATTTTGTGTTTGGTCGGGCCTCCAGGGGTGGGAAAAACCTCGTTGGGTAAATCAATTGCCAAAGCGACAGGGCGCAATTTTGTGCGCTTGTCCTTCGGTGGTGTGCGCGATGAATCAGAAGTACGCGGTCATCGCCGCACCTATATTGGCTCTATGCCTGGAAAAATTATTAATAGTCTTAAAAAAGCCAAGGTAAGCAACCCTCTTTTGTTGATCGATGAAATTGACAAGTTGGGGCAAGATTTTAGGGGAGATCCCGCTTCTGCATTATTAGAAGTGCTGGATCCTGAACAAAACAAAACGTTCAACGATCATTATCTTGAGCTTGATTATGACTTATCGCAGGTGATGTTTGTGTGTACCGCCAATACGCTGAACATGCCACAGCCCTTATTGGATAGAATGGAGATTATTCGCCTTGCTGGCTACACAGAGGACGAAAAAGTAGAAATTGCCAAGACGCATCTCATCCAACGGCAACAGGCTGATCATGGCCTGCGTAAAGGTGAATGGTTTATTACGGATGCCGCCTTGCGGAATGTTATTCGGCATTATACTCGCGAAGCAGGGGTGCGGAATTTAGAACGCGAGCTGGCAAAGCTCACCCGCAAGGCAACAAAAGAGATTCTTAGTAATGCACAGGTGAAAAGTATAACCGTTACGCCAGAACTGCTAGAAAAATACTTAGGCGTGAAAAAATTCCGTCACGGTATTGCAGAAGAAAAAGATCTTATTGGTGTGGTTACAGGACTGGCGTGGACAGAGGTGGGCGGCGCGTTGTTATCCATTGAAGCCGTTAGCATGATTGGTAAGGGGAAGGTTACAACTACGGGTAAATTAGGGGATGTGATGCAAGAATCCATCAGTGCCGCAACCAGCTTTATTCGATCGCAATGCGTGCATTATGGTATTAAGCCCAATGTGTTTGAAACACAAGATATTCACGTGCATGTGCCTGAGGGGGCAACCCCCAAAGATGGGCCGTCTGCAGGGGTGGCGATGTGCGTTGCTATCGTTTCTGCGCTAACGGGCATTGCCATCCGTCGAGATATTGCCATGACGGGAGAGATAACCCTACGCGGCCGTGTGTTGCCCATTGGGGGATTAAAAGAAAAGCTCCTTGCTGCTTTGCGTGGTGGTATCAAAACCGTTTTTATTCCGCAGGAAAATGCGAAGGATCTCTCCGAAATTCCAGAAAACGTTAAACAAGGACTTGAGATCATTCCTGTGTTTCATGTCAACGAAGTCTTGGAAAAGGCCCTTACTTCTCGCCTTATTCCCGTTGACTGGGATGTTGTTACTGATAACAGCACAACGCCTATACTCGTGCCTCTTGTGGAAGATATGGGGGTGCGGCATTGAGCCGTTGCTGATTACTGCTCGCGCCTGAAAAGCATTGTAGGGCGCCTCTTGCTTTAAAGCCCCTTCCTTCCCCCTGTCAGCACAACACAACGTGTTGCGTGACAGGGGGAGGGGGAAAGCCTAGTTACAGGAGGGCGCTATGGCTTGGACTTTCGATTGAATGGGGACTAGCTCTACTATTCCATCCGTTGCGTTTAACGCAACTGGGGTTTGGTCAAAAAACCCCCCGTTTTTATCAACAAATACTTGGCTTGCGGTGTCCTCCACCTCAATAACAAACAAGTCGCGCGCGCGCGCAACAGTGTAAAGTTCTTTCCCTGTTCGTTGCTCGACAATTTGAACCACGAAAATATCATCCACCAAGTTTTGCTTCGTCGCGGAAAACGTCCCAGAAAATTCTGGTCGAAATAACAGCTTTGTTTGGCACGAGCTATATTTCTGGTTTTGCACGTCAATTACACGCCCCGACGAAGACGCCCATGGGGTGTTTTTTCCATTAACCCGGAACCATAGGGCATTAGACCCGTCTGGCAGACCTCCCCAAACTACATCCAGTAGCGTTCCATCATTTAGCTGGAACACGCCTTGGTTGATCGTGTCAGGCACGATACCCGAAACCGGCGTAGCACGGGTTTCAGTTGCACTAGGGCCAAAGCGACCTGCAGATGCAGGTGATCCGGAGAAAACAGAAAAAAGAAGGAACAGAGACAGAGCGGCCGAAATACCTTTCATAATTTTATACTGCTCTTGGCAGAAATGAGTTAATGAGTTAAAGTTAACGCACAGCGAAATTTATAATTCAACTTAATATATATATATATTAGTCAAGAATTTTATTTATTATTCCATGACAGAAATGCAGGACTGATGTGGGGTAAGGATTTTTTGAGCGAGGGGTAGTGCTGTAGGCGTAATGATAAAGTGCGAATCGACAACCCCGCTACCTCGACTGATAAGGAGAGGAAGTGCGGGGTCTGGGAAAAATATTCTTGCAGGCCCCGTGACAAGCACGGGGTTGACGTTCGCATCGATGGAAGTATTTCAGACCCCGCACTTCCCCGAAGGTCTGAATGACCTTCAGGGTAGCGGGGCGACGAATTTTGTTGTTGCAGTCTGCTAAGAATCTTAAAAGTAACTCCCTAGCTACTATACCTATCGCAACTGAAGAAGTTGCGATGAAACGCTCAAGCGCCGCGCGGGCTTTACCGCTCGCAAGATTTATTTGCAGATCTTCAGGTGCGAGCGGTATATTCAAGGCACGAGGAAAAGAAAGAGTACCAAAATAGCCCCTTCTTTTTCCTCGCGCCTCGTGCCTCGCGCCTTTTAGCAAGAAGTCATGGTAGGTGGGTAGTTACTCTTAAAACGTAACTACCCAGCCCCCTATAAAATTTGCAATACATTGATTTTCAATGATTTTGTTTTTGGCATTTTACCAAATCAGGGACAAAAACGCTGTTTTTGACCTCAAAAACTGGAAAATAGCACTCAGGC
>JBILKT010000131.1:0-4982 GCA_044376545.1 Alphaproteobacteria bacterium | reverse complement strand
TCAAAAACAGCGTTTTTGTCCCTGATTTGGTAAAATGCCAAAAATAAAATCATTGAAAATCAATGTATTGCAAATTTTATAGGGGGCTGGGTAGTTACCAATAAAGCAACATTTTCGCCTCAAAATACGCTGATTGTAACAGATTTAAAAGGTATTACACACCCAGCAACAACCGCTGGGGATCTTCCATCGCCTCTTTCACGCGCACCAAGAAGGTGACGGCTTCTTTGCCGTCAATTACGCGGTGGTCGTAGGACAACGCAATATACATCATCGGGCGCACGTCGATAGCATCGCCAATCACCACAGGGCGTTTTGCCACTTTGTGCAGCCCTAAAATACCAGACTGCGGCGCGTTCAAAATCGGGGTAGACATGAGCGAGCCATACACCCCGCCGTTGGTGATGGTGAACGTGCCGCCGCGCATATCATCAATCGCCAGCTTGCCGTTACGCGCTTTTAGCGCGAGGTTGGCAATGGATTGCTCCACGCCTGCCAGTGATAATTTATCTGCATCGCGCACCACAGGCACAACCAACCCTGCATCCGTACCCACGGCAACGCCAATATCGTAGTAATTTTTGTAAATGAATTCGTCGCCGTCAATTTCGGCGTTGACGGCAGGGATTTCTTGCAGGGCTTGAATCGCGGCTTTCACAAAAAAGCCCATGAAGCCCATTTTAATGCCGTGCTTTTTCTCGAATTGGTCTTTGTATTGGTTGCGCAGTGCCATCACGGCTGTCATATCCACCTCGTTAAAGGTGGTGAGCATGGCTGCTGTGTTTTGGGCTTCTTTGAGGCGTTTTGCGATGCTTTGACGTAGGCGCGACATTTTCACGCGCTCTTCACGCGGCCCCGCAGGGGTGATGAACGGGAACGGCGCAGGAGAAACAGTGTGCGTTGTTCCACTACTCGCAACGGCATTCAGCACATCGCCCTTGGTGACACGTCCGCCTTTGCCAGAGCCACTCAAAGCACTTGTATCCACATTATTTTCTGCCGCAATTTTTTGCGCTGCAGGGAAGGCTTGCACAGCTTGAGGAACAGCTGCTGTTGCCACAACGGGGGCTTCCACTGTGTTGGTATTTGCAGGGGCGGTTTTCACCACCGCTGCCGCCGCACCCGCAAGCACATTGCCCAGCACCGCACCCACTGCGACCGATTCGCCTTGCTTCACCAGAATATCAGACACAACGCCCGCCACAGGGGCGTATACTTCCACCGTTACTTTATCTGTTTCCAATTCGGCGATAGCCTCATCAGCATTGACGGCATCGCCCACATTTTTGAACCATTTGGCAACGGTTGCCTCGGTTACAGATTCACCCAAGGTAGGGACTTTAATGGCGGTCGCGGTCATAGTGTTCTCTTTGGTGGTTTATATTAAGATATACTTTCACGACTCAGACTATAGCGAGGCTTGCATATAAGGGCAATATCCTTTATTAGAGTTTTTTAAACAAAAAAGTGTTTCCATAAACTCATGCGAATAGAACAAATCAGCATTAAAAATTTTAAAATGTTCAAAGATGTTGTGGTTGGCAATGTGTCATCGAAACCGCCTCGCCCTTTGCCGCAGTTGGCTGTTTTGATGGGAGCTAATGGCGCAGGAAAAACAACTTTTTTTGATGTATTCGGGTTTTTAAGTCATTGCCTGCGTGAAAATGTTTCTGCAGCATTAGGACAACGTGGTGGATTTAAAGAAGTTTTATCAAGAGGATGTGACCCTTCTAAGGACTCTATATCTTTTGAAATAAAGTTTCGCAACACAGAAATAGATAGAAAAAAACAGCCGCTGATTACTTACGAGGTTATTATTGCCGAAGAAAAAGGGCGTGCTGTAGTTGCAAAAGAGGTTTTACAATATCGACGTGGACAATATGGGGCTCCGTGGAAATTTTTACAGTTTGAGCATGGCAAAGGCTCTGCCATTAAAAACGAACAAGATTATGATAGTAAAAATGCGCAAGAACAGCGTGATGAACAAACGCTTAGTTCTCCCGATATTTTAGCCATAAAAGGCTTAGGGCAGTTCGAGAAATTTCAGGCAATATCCTCTTTTCGGAAGCTATTAGAAGGATGGTATGTAGCTAATTTAAAAATAGATGCTGCGCGCACTCTTAACGATGTGGGGTATAGCCCTCATCTTAATCAAGATGGCAGTAACTTACCACAAGTAACCCAGCATATTTTTCAATATTATCCAGAGATTTTTGCAACTATTCTCAAAAAAATGGCGTCACGCGTTCCTGGGATTGAAGAAGTGTCCGCTCTATCAAATGAAGCAGGGCAAATTATGCTCAAATTTAAAGATGGGAGTTTCAAAGATCCATTCATCTCAAAGTGGGTGTCTGATGGCACGTTAAAGATGTTTGCGTATCTTGTGCTGCTGCATGACCCCGCTCCCCACCCCTTGCTATGCATTGAAGAGCCAGAAAATTATCTTTATCCTGAACTTCTCCCTCCTCTTGCAGAAGAATTACGGGATTATGCGCAGCGAGGGGGGCAAGTTTTTGTAAGTACACACTCCCCTGATTTTGTGAATGCCCTTGAGATTGAGGAACTTCTGTACGTTGTTAAAGAAAAAGGATTTTCTGGGGTAAAATTCGCAGAAGATAACGATGTTGCTAAAAAATTGTTTAAGGAAAATGACAAGCTAGGCTGGATCTGGCAGCGCGGTTATTTTAGAATAGACGGTCTGCGCTGATGCTCTATTTTTTGCTTGAAGAGCGTTCTATGCAGGAGTTTTTGCGAGGCATGGTGCATCGTCTGTTCCCTCATTTAAAAGAAGATACGCACTATTGCTTCCGTCCACATCAAGGAAAAACCGATTTACAAGAAGCAATCCCGCGCTTTTTTAAGGGACTTTCTGCAAAAGCAGGATTGCGTGTTATGATCATCCATGATCAAGACGCGTTGGATTGCGTAGAACTCAAGCAAATCCTTTTAAAATTATGTGGGGATACAAATGTTCCAAAGTGTGTACGGATTGCCTGTACTGAGTTGGAATCGTGGTATATTGGCGACACAACAGCACTAGAGCGCGTGTATCCTGATTTTGCATCGTATCGGAATAGAAAAAATTTTAGAGCCAATCCCGATATTATCAAAAAACCATCGCAGTTGTTAGGAAAACATTTGAAGAATTTTCAAAAAGGGGTTGCCGCGCGTGAATTAGGTAAGCACCTAGACATTACGCTGGAAAATAATAGGAATACATCACGCAGCTTCTTGGTCACACTCAATGCCATCAGCAACATGATGCCTCAAGAAGCATAGGTGTCAAATGACTTTTTCGCCCACCACAAAACGCCCCACCATCACCCTCATCGGCCGCCCGAACGTCGGAAAATCCACGTTTTACAACCGTCTCATTGGCAAAAAAATTGCCATTGTTGACGATATGCCGGGGGTAACGCGTGACTGGAAAGAAGGCAATGCGCGGCTTGCAGGCTTAGAATTCACGATTATCGACACACCGGGGATTGAAGGGCTGTTCGCAGAGGGGCTCTCGTCACGATTGCGCCAACAGGCAGAGGCGGCGATTGGGAAAGCCGATAGCATCTGGTTTATGATTGACGGCAAAACAGGGGTAACCCCGCTGGATGAACAGTTTGCTGCGTGGTTACGTACGCTGAAAAAGCCCGTTGTGTTGCTGATGAACAAAAGCGAGACGAAAAAGTCTGAAGCCAATTCTTTTGAGGCGTATCAACTGGGCTTTGGTACGCCGCTGATGATTTCCGCTGAGCATGGCTTGGGCTTGGAGGATATTGTCATCCAAGCCCTTGCCCCCCTATTTCCTGAGAATACCGAGGAAACGCCTGAAACAACGCGCCATTTCACGCCCACGGAAGACAAAAAACACGCGCCCCTCTCCATTGCCCTGATTGGCCGCCCCAATGCGGGGAAATCCACGCTGTTTAATGCGATTATTGGCGAAGAACGCACCCTCACAGGGCCTGAGGCGGGCCTCACGCGGGATGCGATCAGCGTGCCGTTTCAGTATAATAAGGAAACGTTGAAACTGGTGGATACCGCAGGGATGCGCCGCAAGGCTAATGTCATCGAAAAAGTGGAAGACATGGCGGTGAAAGAAACGCTGCATGCGTTGCGTTTTGCGCCTGTGGTGGTGCTGGTGATTGATGCAACGCTGGGGTTTGAGAAACAAGATTTGCTGATTGCGGGACTCGTCGAACAAGAAGGGCGATGCCTCATTGTTGCCGCCAATAAATGGGACTTGGTGGAGAAAAAAGGCGAGAAAATGGCGGAACTGAAACGTCGTCTCTCATTTAATACCGTTGCGATGCAGCAAACCCCCATCATCCCCCTTGCCGCCATTAAACAACGGAATTATGCAGATTTACTTGATGCCTGCTTGATGGCCTACGACCTGTGGAACTCCCGTATTCCCACCGCGAAACTCAATACATGGCTAGAGCGTGTTCTGGCGCAACATCCACCGCCCCTCGTGCAAGGTAGACGCTTTAAAGTGCGCTACATGACGCAAATTAAAAGTCGCCCGCCCACGTTTGCGCTATTTTCCACCAGTTCCCAAGGCAGCCTGCCTGAAGATTATTTGCGCTATTTAGAGAATAATCTCCGCGAATCCTTTGCGTTGCCTGCCGTGCCGTTGCGGTTTTTGATACGCAAGGGGGATAATCCCTATGCGGAGAAGAAGTAAAGCTTCTGTCTAAGATCTTGTCCCGAAACTAACGCATGAGGAGAAAATCGAGATTTTTGTGCAGCGACAACGCCAATCGCCCTAGAAAAGAGGTTTTTAGAACTGCCCGTTACCTATTTTCTATCTAGAGCAATGCGTCCAAAATCAGCAATCACTGAAAGTTTCAGTAAACATGGGGCGAGCGAGGGGTCTCGAACCCCCGACCTCAAGAACCACAATCTCGCGCTCTAACCAACTGAGCTACGCCCGCCAAATTCTCTAAGGAGACGTTTTGTATAAACATTGCGGTGTTTCGTCAAGA
>JBILKT010000130.1:0-5146 GCA_044376545.1 Alphaproteobacteria bacterium | reverse complement strand
AAAAACTAAAATTATCTACCTAAGGTTTCGGGACAAGCTCTGAGCATCGCAGCGGAGTTGACTTTCTTCGTCAATGAGCAACGAAGCACAAGAAAATCAGACATTTGCAGCAAGTCATAGTAGACATTTGCAAGAGGTCTAATCTACCGAAATGCCCGCCTCGGCAGCTGTAAGATAGCCCTTGCAATATTCTCAGCAAGGCGTGCGAACGGCAGGCTTTGCATATAGACAATACCGGGGCCCGTGAGGCTCGCAAGAAAAAAACCCTCGCGCCCGAAAAGGGGGTTCATAATGCCTGAAACAAGGCTGATATCATAGTCCACCGTGCCTGAAAATCCCAGCAAACACCCTGTATCAATACGGAGCGTCTCCCCAGGGAGGAGTTCTTTTTGAATGACGGATCCGCCTGCTTGCAAAAAGGCAAGTCCGCCGCCCGTTAGCTTTTGCAAAACGAAGCCCTCGCCGCCAAATATCCCCGCGCCCAGCCGTTTCACAAAGCCAATGCTAATGTCAATGCTGGTTTCCGCACACAAAAAGCACCGCTGCTGGCTGTAAAAATGGCCTCTGAATTTGGTGAGATCGACAGGAACAATCTGCCCTGGATAATAGGCCCCCACGCCTACAGCGGCTTTTTCATAGTGCATATTCTCAAAGGTCGTAATAAAGAAATTTTCGCCCGCAAGACGCCGTTTAACACCTTTTAAAAAGCCGCCGCCCAAATTTGTACGCATGACAACGCCATCGCTAATGTAAATCATGGCGCCTGTTTGAACTTGAATATCCTGCCCAGGACGCAGCATCACTTCCACAAGTTCAGTGGATGTCCCTGATATTTTGTACTCGATATTTTGCATGGTTTTTTACAGAGCCTACGGTATCTGAGCCGTAGTGTTGCTAAAATTATTAGAAAGTGCCTCTTCATATGTTCTTATAGCGGCCACTACGCCCAAAACTAAAAAGACACAGAGGAATGCATATTCTATAACGGTGGCACCGTCAGTATTTTTGATAAATTTGCGTAGCATAGCACATAAACCCTATTTTGAAATTATATTGTAACTTATTTTTCCTAAAAATACAAGTTTTCTTTGTGCCTTTTGTGTTATCTTTTTATTACATCGTCACATAAAGCGCTTAATCAGTCCACTTTTTTCATCCTTAATCCGTCGCTATTTACGACGTTTTTCTTTTTTAGGAGGCAATACGCGCTTTGCCGCACCAGCTTTAGGTTTGGGGCGGCCTTTACTGTGTGATGCCCTCCTCCCAAATTCTGTCGTTTTCTTATCCAAACGCAGGATAACTGAGCCTGTCAGCGTATCAACGCGATAAATCTCTGCTTGCAAGAGATCGCCTGCCGAAAAACGCTGCCGCGTCCGCATCCCTTGCAAACACTGAAACTCAGGGCTAAATTGATAGCGATCATTGCCGATTAATTCGCGTGGAATATACCCTTCTGCCAACGTATCCGTAAACGCAACTATCATCCCGTGGGCAAACACCCGAATGACGCGGATTGCCGCCATTTCACCCACTTTATCCTCATAAAACGTGGCAACAAAGCGGTTGACGCAATCGCGCTCTGCACTGGACGCACGGCGTTCGGTGAGCGCAAGATGATCGGATAATGCCCTTAAGTCCGTTGCATAGAGCGACTCTTGGGCTTTTGTAAAATCATAACCGCCCTCCCCTAAATTGAGCACCGTGATGAGCGCACGATGCACCAACAAATCCGCATAGCGTCTGATAGGTGACGTGAAATGGGCGTATTCCTTGAGTCCTAGCCCGAAGTGCCCAATGTTACTGGGGTGATACCGTGCTTGCGATTGCGTGAGCAAAATTAGATGATGCAAAAATCGTTGGAAAGGCGCAGATTCCGCCTTCTTCAGCAGGGTATTAAACGTGTGTGGCGATGCTTTTTCGCCTGCATTAAAAGAAAGCCCCAATGGTTTTATGGCTGTACGCAAATTAAACAGCCGTTCTTGCTCGGGTTCTGGATGAATGCGATAGAGCGTCGGATATGCGGCCTTGCTCAACTCCTCAGCCGCAGCAACGTTGGCTAACACCATCATTTCTTCAATCAATTGATGACTTTGCAGCACAAGGCGCGGGACAATCGCCGTAACTTTTTTGTGGCGGCCGAGTTGAATTTTTAGTTCGTCTGACTCGATATTCAACGCACCGCGTTTGTCCCGAGAACGGCGCAATGCCTTGTACACAGCATATAATGGCGTGATGTGTGTATTTTTTTCGCCGCTATCAATAATCGCCTGAACGTCTTGGTAAGTATAGCGATGCGCCGATTTCATCAAACCGCGCACAAATTCATGGTGCGTTTTATGCCCGTCTTTATCAATATAGAGGTGAACGGCAAGGCAGCCGCGCTCTTCGGCTGGTTTTAATGAACACAAGCCGTTGCTCAACGCCTCGGGCAACATCGGCACCACTTTATCGGGCAGATACACAGAGTTTCCGCGCTCTGCAGCGGTTTTATCCAGCGCATCAGCGGGACGCACATAATGGGCAACATCGGCAATCGCCACAATCAGGTGAAAGCCGCCGTCTTCAAGTACTTCAGCGTATACCGCATCATCAAAATCACGGGCATCTTCGCCATCAATGGTGACAAGCGGCATGTGCCGCAAATCCACACGGGGTTTTTTCAGCGGCACGGGCTTGGCTTTTTCCGCCTGTCTCAACGCCTCCTCAGAAAAATCTTGGGGGATGTCGTAATTGCTTAACGTAATCGCGCTAATCCCTTCTGTGCCTGCCGCTGCACCCAAATTTTCCAGCACAATGCCTTTATAAAACGGGGCGAACGGCTTATTCGGCACAAGCTCAATAAACAGCATATCGCCTGTGCTTGCCTCAATGCCGTTCATGTCGAGGGAAATATCTTTGCGCAGGCGCCTGTCCGTCGGTTTTGCGCAATGCTGCTGCTGATTTTTATAATAGGCAGCAACAACGTGGGTGAGGAGCTTGGGATCTACTGCCATTGCGGTGTCGCGTGCGTAAAAGTGAGTTGTGCCACGGTGAGTCGTCCTTCTAAAAAACACGCTTCCATACTCGCAAACAACAACATCCATAACCGCCGTGTTCGTTCTGTATAATTATAGCCGCTGAGACGCAACCACGCCGCATGAAACCGATCCTGCCATTCCCGTGCTGTGCGAGCATAGTCTTGCCCAAAGAAAAAACTATCCTGCACACTCAAAAACGAGGCTGCCGCTGCTTTTTCCAACGCTTGCAAACTGGGAATAGCGAGTTTAGGCGCAAAATAGGTACGGATAAAATTATTATTCTTTAGATGCGCTTCTAAAAACGTGTCGTCAATCAGCGGTGTTTGCAACACGATTTTGCCTTGCGGTTTCAGCATGGATTTCAGTTGCTTAAAATGACTCTGCCAGTGCTTTGCGCCAAGCAATGGAAGGATTTCAAAGGACACGATATGGTCAAACCGCCCTTTTAAGGCTTTTAAGGCTTCTAAGGCTTCTAAGGCTTCTAAGGTATGTAATTCTTCTGCCCGTACGATGACTTTCTTCGGGTCTTTCAGTGCTTTAAAACGGGCAGTCGCAAAAGTGCGTTGCGTCGCATTCGGAATAACGGTGGTGATTCTACACCCTATTTTTTGTGCGGCATATTCAGCAAAACCACCCCATCCCCCGCCAATTTCAAGGATATGACTGTCTTTTGTAAGCGTCAGTTGACTTAGCGCGCGTTGATATTTATTGCGGTGCGCTTGCTCAAACGCCTCTCCGTCATTAAGGAACAAAGCGGCAGTGGTGCTTAAGGTGCTATCCAGCCATTTATTATAAAAATCACTGTTTGGCTCCACAATCGTGGGACTGGCGGCACGCAACGACAAAAGCTGTTTTGCCCGATGCAACAACGAGGGCACCCCAATGGCGGCAGTGAAAGATGCCTCATTCAATCGCAAAAGATACAGCAGTTTTGCAAGATCTGGAGAATCCCATTCTGCGGCAACGTATCCTTCTAAAAAGCCCAGTACACCGCGTGTCTGCAGGCGTTTAGCAAGATTCACCGTATTCAGGCGAATCGTTGCCGAAGCACCAAACATGCTCCCCCGAAATTCTTGGGATCCACCATCAGGAAAAATAACAGTGAGTTGTCCCATTTTCAAGTGGCGCGGTAGATCGCGCAAGAATGCCTCAGCACGCTCAAGGTTGCGTTCAGATTTTTTTTCAGAAAGAATAACAGGCGTGTGCATAGGGAATGTATACGAGAAAGTCTCGTGGATCCCAACTTATTTCTGCGGCACCGCAGGATGATAGCCAATAAAGCGACTGGGCGGAATGGTAATCTTAATAGTTGTCCCTTTGCCAAACTCACTTTCTAGGTTGAAGACGCAATCATGAAGCTCTACCAGCGTTTTTGTGAGAGGTAAACCTAGCCCTGTGCCCTGATACTTGCGTGCATGGGAGCTATCAACTTGCATAAACGCCGCCATGGCTCGCGGAATATCTTCAGGACGCATCCCAATCCCTGTATCAGCAATCGTCAGCAGGAGGTTGTTGTGTGCATCCATCGCCGCTTTGATGATAATCTGACCGCCCGCCAACGTAAATTTTACAGCGTTTGATAGTACGTTCAGCAAAATTTGCTTGAAACAGCGTTCATCAATATACAGGTGTGGCAAATCCTCTTCCATGTCACAGACAATCACAACATTCGCCGATTCTGCCCGCTCCCCAATAATTCGTAAAGATGCATCAATAATGCGTGGCAGCTCCACCTCCTCTGCATGCAACTCAAAGCGACCTGATTCAATTTTTGACAAATCAAGAATATCATTAATGACGCGCAATAAATGCATGCCACTATCGTGAATATCATTTGAATATTCTAAATATTTTTGCGAACCGATGGGCCCAAACATTTCTTGCCGTAACATCGTTGAAAAACCGATAATGGCATTGAGCGGGGTACGCAATTCATGACTCATGTTTGCCAAAAATTCTGATTTCGTGCGACTGGCAATCTCGGCCTGTTCTTTGGCTTGGAGCAAATCTTTTTCTGCTTGTTTGCGCTCGGTAATGTCGCGCACAAAAGCGCAATTAAATTCTTTCCCCTTATAGGGCAAATAACTCTCTGTAATCTCCACAATGAATTCTTCGCCGTCTTTACCCAA
>JBILKT010000129.1:0-5158 GCA_044376545.1 Alphaproteobacteria bacterium | reverse complement strand
TTTCTAGGGCGATTGGCGTTGTCAAGCCTCGCTTCGGAAGCCGCACGTACCTTTATGTACGCTTACGTTTCCTCAGCAAGTCTTTCCTAGCCACTCATCCCGATAAAAGGGTTTTTAGAGGTGCCCTTAAATAAAAAGCAATGAACAAAAAAGGCATCTTAATTTTATGACACTCCGCCTTCCCCACATATTATTTACTGCTACTGCCTTTACCCTGCTGAGTTGTGCTGCCTATAGCAAAGATGTTCCTGAGAAAGCGGCTAGAACCGAAGCAGACACTTATAAACAGCTCAATTTATTCGGCGAAGTGTTCGAGCGGGTGCGCAATGACTATGTGGAAGAAAAAACTGATAAAGAACTGATTGAATCCGCCATTAATGGCATGTTGACTTATCTAGACCCCCATTCCAGCTATCTCGACCTTGATAGTTTTAAAGACATGCAAGTACAAACCAAGGGGGAGTTTGGCGGTCTTGGTATTGAAGTGACCCAAGAAAATGGGTTGGTGAAGGTTGTCTCCCCTATCGATGACACCCCCGCTGCCCGTGCAGGCATCAAAACAGGCGATTACATTACACACCTAAACGGTGAACCCGTGGTGGGACTCACCCTCAACCAAGCTGTTGATATGATGCGCGGCTTGGTAAACACGAAAATTAAACTCACCATTCGTCGCGATGGCAAAGAAGCGTTTGACGTGGAGCTGACCCGCGATGTGATTAAAATTAAGTCGGTACGGTCACATCGTGAAGGCGATATTGGCTATATCCGTATCACCGCCTTTAACGAAAATACGGAATCAGGACTCCGCGAAGCGGTCGCCACTCTCAAAAAAGAAATTGGCAAGAATCTCAAAGGCTATGTGATCGACTTGCGCAACAATCCCGGTGGATTGCTAGAGCAAGCCGTTTCAGTATCCGATGATTTTTTGGATAAGGGCGAAATTGTCTCAACCCGTGGTCGTCGCGTAGAAGAAACACAACGTTATAATGCGGAAGCAGGCGATATCGCGGATAATCTACCCTTGGTCGTGATTATCAACGGCGGTTCTGCTTCAGCTTCAGAAATTGTTTCTGGTGCGCTGCAAGACCATCATCGTGCTATTTTGCTCGGTACCCGTTCATTCGGGAAAGGATCTGTGCAAACTATCATTCCTCTGCCGGGGCATGGGGCGATGCGTCTTACCACCGCGCGGTACTACACCCCTTCAGGGCGTTCCATTCAAGCAAAAGGGATTGAGCCAGACATCATCGTGCCACAAAGCAAAATTGAACCTTTAGAAAATAATGAACGTGAACGCCACGAGGCGGATTTGCGTGGTGCGCTCAAGAATCCACAAAGTGGAGAGATTGAGAAACAAAAACCCTTAAAACCAGAGAAGAAAAACAAAAATAATTCTGTCAACACCCCTGAAGAGACATCTAAAAAAGATGGGGCGAAGAAAGGAGAGGCGGCGCAAGACTATCAGCTTTCTCGTGCTATTGATTTGCTCAACGGCATTGCTCTTTATAAACAACGCACAAGCACTTTGAAAACAACCCCTGCTGCGCCTTAAGCAAACATTATGACCCCATCACGACAAAAACTTTTGCATTTTTATGCCCCGCTTTTTGTCTTGCTATTGGTTGCGTTGGGGACAGGCAGTATTCTTTTATGGCTTGTCACCAGTGCTGATGCGACCAAAGCAGAACGCCTTGCGCTCTCCCCCACTGCAACGGTGGACTTTGACCTAAAAAAGTCGATCAGCGAGACAGAGTTTGTTGCGCTGGTAAAAGTGTGGGAAGCACAGAACGCGTCACCAAAACAGCCTGCTTTAGAAAAACATATGGCAAAGGGCGAAGAAGAGCAGAATAAAAAGCAATCCCTCCCCCAATCCACCAATAAAACAGTTGAATTCTCAGAAGAAACGCAAACGCCAGACGCCATCAGCTACAACACTGCTAAAGTTGATAACGATCTGATTGAAGTGAGTCCTTTTGGCCCTTTGCCGAAAATTAGTACAAACGACAAAAAACCTTGGCAGGCTTACAAAACCGCGTTCACCCCACAAAAAGACATTCCCCACGTGATTATTATCATTGATGATGTGGGCTTAAGCGAGAAAATGACCGTGCAGCTATTGCGTGATATGCCAAAAGCTGTAACTCTCGCTTTTAATCCCTACGCACAACAGCTGGATACATGGCTTGCCCGCGCCCGTGGCAATGGACATGAAACCCTGATCGGGATTCCCATGGAACCTAAAGATTATCCGCAATTTGACCCCGGCCCCAAAGCTCTGATGAAAGACTATAGTGCTGCGCAAAATGCCGATGCGCTGAAATGGGCATTGGGACGGGCAACAGGCTACATCGGCGTTATTACTATTTTGGGAGATGCGTTCACGGAAGCGGGGTGGCGGATTGATCCTGTACTCAAAAGCCTCAATAAACGCGGTTTACTGTTTGTGGATGCTACCACGCCTGAGGGACAAGACACCACGGAAAACAGCGCGGCCGCCATCGCGTTGCCCTACGCACGGGTGACAGAACGGCTTGATACCTCTCTTTCTCAAGAAGCCATGAAAGAACAACTAACAGATTTAGAGAAAACCGCAAAAAAACAAGGCTCTGTAGTGTTGCTAGCATCTCCATACCCTGTTGTTTTTTCGTTGTTGCAAGATTGGATTGTCTCGTTGCCAAAGAAAAAGCTCCAGCTTGTGCCGTTGTCGGTGTTAGCAGAGACAAGCGTGCAGGCGGAATAGTGTATGCAACAAGATTGGTCTTTATACCGCCCGTGTGTCGGCATCGCGCTGTTTAATAGCGATAATAAGGTTTTCGTTGGCAAACGGATTGATACCACTGCTGAAGCGTGGCAAATGCCCCAAGGCGGTATTGACGAGGGCGAAAAGCCAATCCAAGCCCTGTGGCGCGAACTTTCTGAGGAAGTGGGCACCAACAAGGCAGAGATTATCGGCGAGCTAGACGACTGGTACTATTACGACCTTCCCGTTGAGCTCAAAGGCAAGTTGTGGCAAGGAAAATATATCGGGCAACGCCAACGCTGGTTTGCTCTTAGGTTTACAGGGATTGATAGCGATATTAATATTGCAACCGAACCCCCTGAATTCTGTGCATGGCAGTGGGTGGATTTGGCCGAGGTGCCGAAACTGATTGTTCCTTTCAAGCAAGCACTGTATCAAAATATTGTTGGAAAATTAGGCATAATGGAAAAAAAGGGGGGCTGGAAATAGGCTCTAACTAGTGCATAGTGTGGGTTTTAGAGGGAATAGAGATGAGCACGAATAAAAATGCCCGAAATGCGCTGAGCAATCATGGCGACCAAGCCATAAAATGGCCTGGTCAGCCCATTTCAGATCAGACAGCTTTCAGTTGTTTTGCAGCAATCGCATTCAGAATAATCAGCAGTTTACGCATGACAGCGGTAATAGCTACCTTGAAGGGCTTGCCCTTTTCCCGCAGACGCTGGAAGAATTCCCGAATAGGTGGGTTGGAACGAGATGCGGTCACCGCTGCCATGTACAACACACAGCGTACCGATTTTCGCCCGCCGCGCACCATGGATTTCCCCTTCCATTGACCGCTTTCTCGGTTGAAAGGAGCAAGTCCTGCCAAAGATGCTGCCTGTTTGTCGCTCAATACACCAATCTCTGGCATTTCGGCCAGTACCGTATACACGGTGATATCGCCAATCCCAGATACCTCCAAAAAGGCCTCCGCCAGCTTTTTGAGTTGCGCATCTTTCTTGACCGTCTGGCGCAGTCGCTTTTCAAGATCTTCCTGCTGTTTTTCAAGCAGCTTGAGCCGTTCTTCCACCAGAGAAACGGTTGTGTCTGTCCTCATGCTTTGCAGGTTTTTCAGCCGTGTCTTTTCCTTCTTTAGACACTCTACGACAAACTGCCGTTCCCGACACAAGTCCTGTAATTCTTGCTGTACGGGAGATAGCGGCGTGTGGGCGCGCAATCGCATGGCATGGCCAAACCGCGCCAGCATGCCCGCATCCAGACGGTCAGTCTTGGCTTGGATGCCGCAGGCACGCGCATAAAACCACGCATGCTGAGGTTGCACTTGGCATACGGTAATCCCTGCTGCGTGCAGTGCCTGCACCAATGGTTTCTGGTAACCACCAGTGGCCTCCAGAATAACCTGCTTCTCGCCAGAAAATTGCCTGAGCCAGAACAGCAGACGTTCAATCCCGTCCACCGTATTCTCAAAACTCGTTTCTCCCTCTGGCTGCTTGGGAAAAACAGCAGCTTCTAAAGAAGATTTGGCAACATCAATGCCAATTGTTATCATGGGTGTCGTCATGCGTTTCATCCTTATCCACGGGCTCGAAGCCCTATCAACTGTTCGAACACGCATGAAGAATGGACTGGAGTCCCTGTCTTCGATTCAGACTTAAAAGTCCTAGCATTCATTGGAGATCATCCAGTCCTGTGAAGAAACTGGCGGCCGCCAGTTTCTTCACTTCTCCATGCACTATCTTCTTAACATAGCTGGACGGATAAGCATTCATGGCTTTGTAAACAACACCAACCGAAAGGAAAAACCATGAACAAAAAGCTGATGAAACGAGTGATTATGGATGTGCAGAACGAAGGTTGCCCTGAAGCGCACATCGCCTCGCTGCTCGACTGCTTCGAAAACCTGATGGCGACAGCCGCCAGCGCCTCCTGCCGCCGGGCTTACTATGAGCTGGCCGACCTGACGCTGGCCAGCCACCAAGGATTAGGGGCTTACAGCATAGAAATCGAGCGGATGCTGGACAATCCCGGCCTTGAAAAAACCGACCACGTCTGGACAGGCACCTTCACCGATGGTCAACACAGCCTGAAGGTGATGGGCTGCCTTGAAGCCTGCTGATCACCGACACACTGCCAACCCAACCGCGCCAGCCCCCGCGCGCGTTGCGCGCATAAAAATAATGCCGACAACGTCGGCGGGCTGGCGCTTTTTTATGCGTCTTGGGGGGTGAATTTCTCAATCCGTTTAGGTTGCTCCCAATTGCGCGTGTAGCGTTTTGAAAATGCTAATGCTTTTTCCATAAACGCCTCGCCGTCCTCCTCCATATTCATCAGGAAGGTGAAGGTTTTATTCACACAATCAATCATCAGCGCCTTCATTTCTTCATTCGAAATTCTGGAAACCTCAGTCCATGG
>JBILKT010000128.1:0-5217 GCA_044376545.1 Alphaproteobacteria bacterium | reverse complement strand
AGGCGGGGGTCGCAGTGGGTGTGGTAGCGACTGCTGAGGTCATCCACCGTGATGTTTTGGGCGCCGCCGATGCATTCGGTCACGTCTTGCCCTGTCATCTCAAAGTGCACGCCGCCTGCGTGCGTCCCCTCGGCTTTATGGGCGGCGAAAAAGCCTTTGATCTCTGCCAAGATATTATTGAAATCGCGGGTTTTATAGCCGTTCGCGGCTTTCATGGTGTTGCCGTGCATCGGGTCGCATGACCACACCACGGAGAAGCCCGATTTTTTCACCGCACGGAGCAACGGCGGCAAGAATTCCGCCACTTTCTCCGCCCCCATGCGGGCAATGAGCACAATCCGCCCTTTTTCATTGGTGGGGTTGATGGTCTCAATGATTTTCAGCAACTCTTCGGGTTTGGTGGTGGGCCCGCATTTGATGCCAATCGGGTTTTGAATGCCGCGCATGAACTCAACGTGTGCGCCGTCAAGCTGGCGGGTTCTGTCGCCAATCCACACCATATGGGCGGAAGTATCATACCAATCGCCACTGGTGCTATCCACCCGTAGAAATGCCTCTTCATAATCCAGCAACAACGCCTCGTGGGAGACAAACACTTCTGTTTCGCGAATTTGCGGGGAGGTTTCAGCGGTTAAGCCACACGCTTTCATAAACCGCAAACAATCGGCAATTCTATCCGCAACGCGCTGATATTGCTCACTTTGTGCGGATTGCGCCACGAAATCTAGATTCCAGCCATGCACCTTATGCAGATCCGCATAGCCGCCTTGGGCAAACGCCCGCATCAGGTTGAGGGTGGCGGCGGATTGATTATACACCTGCACCATGCGTTCAGGGTCTGGCGTGCGTTCAAGCGGCGAAAAGCCCATCGCGTTCACCATATCGCCGCGATACACAGGCAAGCTTTGCCCGTCTTTGGTTTCCCTATCCTCAGAACGGGGTTTGGCAAACTGCCCCGCCATCCGCGCCACCTTCACCACAGGCGTGCCCAACGAATAGGTGAGCACCACCGCCATTTGCAACAACACCCGAAAACTGTCCCGAATGTTATTCGCACTGAATTCGGCGAAACTCTCTGCGCAATCGCCACCTTGCAACAAGAATGCCTTGCCGTCCGCCACATCGGCAAGCAACGTTTTTAAGCGGCGCACTTCCCCCGCAAACACCAACGGCGGCATTTTTTTAAGATACGTCTTAATCGCCTCTAATTGCTCAGGGCTGTCATAGTGCGGCTGCTGCTTAATGGGGAAAGCGTGCCAAGAGGTGGGTGTCCAGTGGGTCATCGTGTCTATCTTTTTGCTCATAAGGCAGATACTATAAACAAGATTGCCGCGAAAATACAGGGGGTTTTTGTTATCGACTGCGGGAGGTCTACCGAGCAAAAAACAGCCCTGTTTTTTGTGCCGCACGTTTCAGGGCTTTGTCTTGGGTGGCGAGGGGAATGTTATACCGTTTTGCTGTTTCCAAATAGGCGGCATCGTAAGGCGTGAGGCTTTCCTGTGTGGCTAACGCCCATAAATTACTGGTTTCTGATAAAGAGAAGTGTTCAATGGTGAGGGGAAGGGAATTTAAAAGCAACAAGAGGGCATCAATGTGAGACGCTGGCCAGCGCGATTTTTTCTGCTGGGTATGCAAAACACTGGATAGTTCATACACAAACAGGCTGGGAACAACTAATTTTCTAAAGGGAAGCTCTTCTAATACAGCCAGCGTATACTCATTCTGTTCATCTTCAAAAACAAACCCAAACACCACGGAACAATCGAGAACCAATCTTTGCACCATGGAAAAGACCTAATACTTATGCCCTTGATGAATGAATGTACGCCAAGATTTTTTGCCGCGCCCTGATTTCAAACTATGCATCTTACCAAAATCACGCAACGCTTCAATCACTTCACGCTGCGTCATCGTTTTTTGAAGAGGGAGTTCGGGTGCAACCAGCGTTACCAGCGGCTCGCCATTTTCGGTGAGAATAATTTTCTCGCCCTTATGGGCGCGATGCACAAGCTCGCTTAGGCAATGTTGCGCGTCTGATACACCGATTTCAAGCATCGTACGTTCCTTTATTGTGAATAGAGCATACAATAAAATCTTTAAGAAGTCGAGGAGGTTATACCTCTCGTAGGTTATACCTCTCGCATCTCAAGATTATCAAAAAAAATCGTAACTACCTAGCTACTCTTCAAGGGACGAGGCGCTAGGCACTAGGGACGAGGAAAAGAATATCAAAATAGTCCCTTCTTTTTCCTTATCCCTAGTGCCTAGTGCCTAGCACCTAGTGCCTCGTCCCTTGAGGATCAGAAGATGACTGTAGCTAGGGAGTTACAAAAAATCTTGCGAGCGGTAAAGTCTGCGCGGCGCGTGAGCGAAACGTTGCGCATTCTTCCTGTGCAACAGGTATAAGGCACCTCTCCCCCCCCTAATCCACCACCCCATATCCCCCATCCACATACTGCACGCCGCCCGTGATGTTTTTCGATAAGTCACTCACCAAAAATGCCACCATTTGCCCAACATCTTCCAGCGTTGTGAGGGTATGCAGCGGCGATTTTTCTTGAGATTTAATAATCAACTCCTCAAAATGCCCAATGCCGCTGCCTGCACGTGTCATAATCGGCCCTGGGGAAATGGCATTCACCCGAATATTTTTCGCGCCCAAATCTACCGCCAAATAGCGCGTTGCGCTTTCTAATGCTGCCTTCACCGCTCCCATGATATTATAATGCGCGACAACTTTTTCACTGCCGTAATAACTTAGGGTTAGAATGCTCCCCCCGTTTATCATGAGCGGCGCTGCATAACGGCACATCTCAATAAACGAGTAACAAGAAACCTCCATGGCGGTCAAAAACCCCGCCTTCGGGCAGTCTGTCACCCGATTAAGAATGGCATCTTTTGGCGCAAACGCAATGGAATGCAGGAGAAAATCTAGCTCTCCCCATGTTTCTTTAATGTGCGTAAAGACGCGCGCAACCTCTTGTTCGTTGGTTACATCACACGGCAAACAAAACGCTGGCGTCAACTGCGGCAATAACGGCGCAACAAACGGATAGGCTTTCGCATTGCCGTAGGTAATCCCCACCTCTGCGCCATACTCCCGCAATACCTTGGCACAGCCGAATGCAATGCTGTGTTCATTGGCAATGCCTGCCACCAGCCCGCGTTTTCCTTTTAAGTTAAGCATGGTTACACGTCTCCTTCTTCTAGCCAAAATATTAAATCGAGTGCTTCTCGTATAGCGGACACATATGCCGATTCCAGCACTCCCTGCTTCCTCCCCAAACGAGAAATATCAACAACACGAAGCTGTTTCAAATTAATATGACGGTTTTTATCAAGTCCATTCGCAGTAGAAGGCGTAACATTTACCGCAAACGACCAGCTTTTGTGCTCAGGCAATAACGGCGCAACAATAGTCGTGCGTGATCCTTTATTTGCTTGCGTTCCTTGCAATACGACACACGGACGATTTTTTTGTGTTTCTGCACCGCGTGTTGGCTCTAAATCAACCCACCAAATATCAAGTTGCTTAATGGCTTTATGCATCATCGTCCGACAATCCGTCTAATAACGTTACATCCCAAGCCTCTAGCTCTTCCCACATCGCCGTGTCCGCCGCTTCTTCCAAATTGCTTTGCAGAAACTTAGCACGCTTTTGCCGTTCCATCTCTTTTTTCAACAAGTCATTGATAAAAGCGCTTTTATTGCGTCCGCCATGCTGCTGCATAAACGCGAAAGGCATATCTTCTAAAGTAAATGTTGCACGATGCATAAGATATATGCCTCCATAGTATTACTAAAAAATCATACTACCATAGCATATCTGAAAGAGCAAGTTTTTCACCTGATGGGCAATCTCCGTCTCTTCATCTGTCTGTAAAACAAGCGTTTTTAAGGCGGGCAACCATCCGAAATAGGCGGTTATTTTCTCTCGCACCTGCTTACTATGCTCGCCAATGCCGCCTGTGAAGACGAACACATCAACGCCACCTAACAGGGGTATCAGCGCCCCCATTTCACTGGCCGCCCGATAACAAAATAAGTCGATAGCACGTTCAGCCTTGGGGTCCGTACTATTTTCTAGTACTCGCATATCAGACGAAATACCAGACACGCCTAATAAACCAGATTGCTTATAGAGCAAGTCTGTCAACTGCCCTATCGTATACCCCTGCTCCAGCAAATATAACAATACGCCCGCATCCAGTCGCCCGCAGCGCGTGCCCATCATCAAGCCTTCCAGCGCACTAAAGCCCATGCTGGTTGCAACGCTCACCCCATCTTGCAGGGCGCATACACTTGCACCACTGCCAAGATGCGCTACAATCACCTTGCCCCCCTGCCCTTGCGCTGCAAGTTGCCGTGCAATCGAGGCGTAAGACAAGCCATGAAAGCCATAACGACGTACCCCTTGTGTGGTTATCGCCTCAGGCAACGCAAACTGGGTGGCAAGGAATGGTTGGGATGCATGAAACGCCGTGTCAAACGCTGCTACCTGCATCGCATCAGGAAACAGCTTTTGGCTTTCCTCAATACCCCTAATCTCCGCAGGTAAATGTAGTGGGGCAAGCGGCACGAGACTTTTCAGGCGACTGAACACGCGCTCATCAATAACCGTTGCCGTGGTATATGCCTCGCCGCCATGCACCAGCCGATGCCCAACAGCACCAATGCTACGCCCCGCACATTTCGCCGCAATCTGTGAAAACCCCGTTGCCCCCTCGAGCGTTGCCCGTTCTATGCACGTAAGGGTATCCGTCTCATACAACGCATACTTCAGCGTCGACGAGCCAACATTCAGGACTAAGATGCAGCTTTCAGGCATTTGAGCATTTCCTCTTGCTTGCGTGCATACACCAACGCCAGCGCACAAGAAGCCGTCCGCGTCGTGCCCTTATCTGCAGCACGAGAAGTGAGGATAATCGGCACCTTTGCGCCCAGCACAATGCCTGCCGATTCCACGCCAAACAAATAACGCATTTGTTTATAGAGCATGTTGCCCGACTCCACATCAGGCACGACAATAATATCCGCATCTCCTGCCACTGCTGACTTTATCCCCTTTGCTTTAGCGGCCTCAACCGACACCGCGTTATCAAACGCTAACGGACCATCCAAAATACCGCCAACAATTTGCCCCCGATCCGCCATTTTACAGAGAGCTGTTGCATCCAAAGTAGAGGGGATTTTCTCATCCACCATTTCCACCGCAGA
>JBILKT010000127.1:0-5237 GCA_044376545.1 Alphaproteobacteria bacterium | reverse complement strand
TATTCGCGAATAGACTTTAACATGCTAAACTCCTTCTTCGGGGATTTTACTTGCTATCTAAAGCTATTCCTATATTTTATCTACTTCCTAATGCAATCGCCCTGGCCTCACACCCCCCCCGCAATCTTGTCAAACACCCCCAGCGTGAACGTTTTAAGGGTATTTAGCATAAACGGCAGGGCGATGAGCAGCGCGAGCATCGTGCAGACAATTTTCGGCACAAACGCGAGTGTCATTTCCTGAATTTGTGTGAGGGCTTGGAAGAGGGAGACCACCAACCCCACAATCAACGCAACCAGCATAACAGGTGCGCCGATGACAATCATCGTCCACACGGCATCTTTAGTCACTTCAAGGGTATCGGTAACGTCCATCATGGGGAGTATACAATTTGCTTAATAAAAACGATCACCCCATCTAGGCGCACTTGCATCGCATATGCAAATATCCCTTGCTTTTTTTACGTGCAGTTTTTATAACTGCGCCTCTGTTGCAACAAGGATATACTGCTATGAAGCCCGCCATTCACCCTGATTACCATGAATTAAACATCATCATGACAGATGGTACAACCTTTAAGACGCGCTCTACATATGGCAAAGCGGGTGATACCATGCGTCTTGATATTGATGTGCTTAGCCACCCTGCATGGACAGGCGGCAATCAGAGACTTATGGATACAGGCGGACAATTGTCGCGCTTTAACAAGCGTTTTGGCAACATGAGTGCGATTGGCACGAAAAAAGGCGCGTAGTTTCACCAGAATTCATAAAAAACGCCCGCACACATTTGTACGGGCGTTTTTTTTTTAATTTAAGCCAATGACTGAAGCTGAAGATGTGGCGCAGCAAAACTGCGGGTGTTTAATGGGGGGATTAAGCCGCTTCGGCAACAACCATTCCATCAAGGCGTGCAAGACGCGCATAAAGATTCGCGCTGCGCTCCAGAAGTTGCTTTAAGCCGAGGGGGAGGGCGGCAGATTGTTCGCCTTCGCTATAGCGACACACATCGTCGTTGGTGATAGAGAACCCTTGACTTTTTGATTCTTCGCGAGACATCTCACCGTTTTGCACCGCTTTTTGTGCCAGCAACCAAGAAACCATTTCTAAAATGCGTGATGTCAGGCGCGTAGACTGGAAGGTCACTTCCAAGCGCTCTTCTGCAGAAAGTTCTTTTTTTACTGCAGGCAACGCATAAACCATGTAGTTGCGAGATTCAATCAATAAGCTGTACGCCTCATTATAAATTCTATCGATGATGGAGGTTGCATTGAAAGAGGTTACGTTTGTCATGAGAGCGTTTCCTTGTGGTGAGGGTTAAGCGTGTCTTATTTGTATATAAGCATATATAAACATAATTTTCTCATGAAAGCAATATAAATTTTTATATATTTCTTCCATTGTTTTTTGTGATTGTTGTCACTGGAGAGAAAATAGGGTGACTTCCGCCATAATACAAGGATTCTGCTTGAAAAAAACCGTATCGCTTTTACAAGCATGGTATGGAGACTGTTTATATCGCGCTCGGAAGCAATCTTGGGAATCGCACAGAAAATCTTGTTAACGCAATAAACGCCCTAAATGTCTTGGTGGGGGCGGTGCAAGCGCAGTCGCACGTCTATGAAACAGCGCCACTTTATGTAACAGAACAGCCGGCCTATTTAAATGCGGTTGTGAAAGTGGAGACGATGTTGACACCAGCACAGGTGCTTGAGGCTTTACAAGGCCTTGAAAAGGCTGCGGGGCGTGTGCGTGACGTGCGTTACGGGGCGCGTGTGCTTGATTTAGACATACTCTATTACGGGAATGCAGTAATAGAGACAGCAACGCTGCAAATCCCCCATCCGCTGCTTGCAGAACGTGCCTTTGTATTATATCCGTTATGCGATATTGAGCCTGATCTCCTGCATCCTTTAACGGGCAAAACAAGTGTGCAAATGAAAGAGGCGGTATGCGGGCAAGATGTACGTGTGTATGGATATACCTCTCGCAGTTGAAGATTATCCAAAAAATCGGAACTACCCACCTTAGCATGCCTTCTTGTTAAAAGGCACGAGGCACGAGGCGCTAGGCACGAGGCACGAGGGACGAGGAAAAGAAAGAGAAAGAGTATCAAAATAGTCCCTTCTTTTTCCTTGTGCCTAGTACCCCGTGCCTCGTGCCTTGAAGAGTCGCTAGGGAGTTACAAAAAATCTTTCGATCGCTATCTTTACGCCCTTTTTTAGAACTGCCCTTTAATAAAACTTACCATAATCACATGCTCGCCGCCTTCATCAAAAGCAACGCGCACGCGGTCGCGTTGGCAATCTATCACATTGCCATAACCAAAAGAGGCATGATACACTCGCTCTCCCTTCTCAAACGCGCTTTTCTTAAAACCCTCGTCTTGCCACGCGAGTTGCGGTTTAGGGCTAGCAATACGCCGTGTATCGCCCCCACTATTGCCCCAACTGCTGCCATCGAACCGTTTTTGCTGCACGCCTGCCAACCCCTCTTGCGCCACGTGTTCGGCGGGGAGTTCATGAATAAACCGTGAGGGACTCATGCTTTGCCACTGGTTATAAATACGGCGATTGTTGACATGGAGAATATACGCCCGCTCGCGTGCCCGTGTGATGCCAACATAGGCAAGCCGCCGTTCTTCCTCTAGTCCGCCTGTGCCTTTTTCATCGAGCGCGCGTTTGCTGGGGAAGACGCCTTCATCCCATCCGGGTAAAAACACGGTGGGGAATTCCAAGCCCTTTGCGCTGTGCAGCGTCATAATGCTGACCATCTCATCCGTATCGGTATTGGCAGTGTCGGTGACGAGGCTCACGTGCTCCAAGAACCCGCCAAGGGTATCGAACTGCTCTAGTGCCGCCACCAATTCTTTCAAGTTTTCTAAGCGGCCTGCGGCATCGGGGGATTTGTCTTCCTTCCACATCCGCGTATAGCCTGATTCATCGAGCACAATGCCTGCAAGCTCACTGGGCGTTATTTCTGCCGCTTGTTTGCGCCAACGTTGCAGTCCTTCCAAAAACACCCGCATGGTGCTTTTCACCTGCCCGCGAAACTCGCCCTTATCCACCATGAGGGCGGCGGCTTCCACCAACGAAATTTCTTGAAAATTGGCGAATTGGTAGATGCTTTGCAGCGCCGCTGTGCCCACGCCACGCTTGGGGACATTGATAATCCGCTCAAACGCCAACGCATCACGGGGTTGGTAGATAAGGCGGAGGTACGCAAGGGCATCCTTAATCTCTTGCCGTTCATAAAAACGCAAGCCGCCAATCACCCGATAAGGAACACCGATGGTAAGTAAGCGTTCCTCAAACTCCCGCGTTTGATAGCCCGCCCGAACCAAAATTGCCATGTCTTTGAGGGTGTGTTGTTTGCGTTGGAGTTGCTCAATTTCCTCGCCCACGCGCCTCGCTTCATCCGCGCCATCCCAACAGGAAACAATATGCACCTGCTCGCCTGTGTCTGTTTCTGTCCACAGCGTTTTGCCAAGGCGTCCTTCATTGTAGCTAATAAGGCCGCTCGCTGCGCCCAGAATATGCGGGGTAGAGCGATAATTTTGCTCAAGACGAATGGTGACGGCGTTGGGAAAATCGGTGGAAAAACGCAAGATGTTTTCCACTTCTGCGCCGCGCCAGCCATAAATAGATTGGTCATCATCGCCCACACAGCATAAATTCCCATGCCCCTGTGCCAGCAACCGCAACCATAGGTATTGCGCCACGTTGGTGTCTTGATACTCATCCACCAACACATAGCGAAACTGCTGCTGATAGTGTTGCAGCACATCGGCATGATTGAGGAAGAGCGTGACAGTGTGGAGCAAGAGGTCGCCAAAATCCACCGCATTCAACGTTTGCAGCCGCGCTTGGTAGGCTTTGTAGAGTTTTAGCGCGTAGCCATCCATGTGTGCCGATTCGATAGCGGGCACTTGCGACGGCAACCACGCCTTATCCTTCCAACGGCTGATAATCCCTGCCAATACACGGGGCGGGTATTTTTTTTCGTCCAAGTTTTCCGCCTGCAACAGTTGCTTGCATAGGCGCAATTGGTCATCCGTATCCAAAATAGTAAAATTGCTTTGCAAGCCAATACGCTCTGCATAACGGCGCAATATCCGCACGGAAATACTGTGAAACGTACCCATCCACAAGTTTTCCGCAACGCCGCCGATAAGGTGCGAAACGCGCTCGCGCATTTCTTTCGCGGCCTTGTTAGTAAATGTGACGCTGAGAATTTCATACGCCCGTGCTTTGCCCGTGCCGATGAGGAACGCGAGCCGTGCGGTCAGCACCCGCGTTTTGCCTGTGCCCGCCCCTGCGAGAATCAGCAGTGCGCCGTCGCCCGCAGTGGCAGCTTCTTGTTGGGCAGGATTAAGCGTGTCGAGAAAGCTCAGTTGCGAGGGGGCTTGAGGGGCGAGGTTTTGTTGGGTCATGTGCGGACTATAGCGCGGGGGGAGGGGGTTGTCATCCCTTGACTGATGCTGCATGCGTTTCTCGCGCCAACCACCCAACATAGACAAGGAGAGCAAATAAAATAACAGTAGCAACACTAATCGGGCTTGTCTCCCGCAACGCCCCTTCAAATAAAGATAACAACCACACGCTAAATAACAGTGTTTTTTGGTAGGGCTGCCATCCTTTTTCCATCCCCTCCTTCACTATGTACGCAAAAGGTATTGCAAGCAGGACTAAATCATAGGCGAGAAGATATGGCGTAAATAGTATTGCTGCTAACACAAGTCCAGCGGCTTTCAAAGCAAAGGATGCTCTGTTCTGCTTGCGCCACAACTGCACAATGTAAGCGATAAGAACAATTTGCACGATGGCTTGCGCTCCATATGCAGCAGAGAGAGAACCGCCCCATCCGCGCACTGTTGTGAAAATACTGAGCGGAAAAAACAATCCTTTGTTTTCCAAGACATATTGTTGTTGTAATTTTATCCCCTCATAAAAAGCATGCCAAATATCTCGCCCTTCATAGGAGATGCTTACAATCAGCATCATCACCACAATAGTAAGGCAAGCACTTAAAAAAGGCTTCCCTTGCTTACTGATAAGAAGAGCAAGAGGGATTAATACCCCAAATTGCGGTTTATAGGCGAGTAATCCTAGAAATACGGTAACACCCCAGCCCCCTTTAGTAGATGACTGGCGGGGGTTGTGCGCTTAGAGCATTGGCGATGGCATGGAGAAGATTGCCGTCCTGTTTCCGCGTAGTGGAGAGGAGTGAGCGGATGGT
>JBILKT010000021.1:0-14334 GCA_044376545.1 Alphaproteobacteria bacterium | reverse complement strand
CCGGGGGTTGAAAATACACCGCAAGAAAAACGCCATCTGCTTCCTGTTAAATACTCTCTAGCAGCCCCCCTTTTTTTCCATTATGCCTAAAAAGGCTTGTTTGGGGGCTTTTGGATACCCCTTTTCATCTAGTGTACCATCCTGTGCGGCGGTGAGAAATTGCTGCGATACCTCGTCAACAAGCTGCTGTGCGTTGCGAGTAAACAGTTGCGTGCCTGTTAAGGCTTCAATGCCTGCCACAACGTCCTGCGCAAAAGGAGTATTAATGAGGAAAGGGGCATCGCCAAGTTTTTCTGCCAGTGCTTGTGGCAGCCTCACGTGCTGTAATCTTTTTGCTATGATGGGATCATCTGCAAAAGCACTGGACAAAACACCAGCAAAATAAGCTACCTCCTCAGTGGTAGCTGGCATCCCTTCATAGATATACGTCAAGGTGTGCTTAAGATCTAGCACGCCACTTGCGGTTCTTAAAAAATTCTGGTTATATAGACCCGATAGGGTCTCGAATATTGTACTTAATGTAGAATACACCCCCATAACTGAAACAGGGGAATGAGAAAAATGAAGCTGCGGGTTGAATATCTGAAATGGCTTGCCAAGACCGTTCACAACAGCAGCAGTAGCCGTATTCACGATATGGGTTCTTACACTTTTTATGCCTGCAGGAATTTGCTGACGAATTTTCATAAATAAAAAAATGGTACAAGGTATGTTTTTGATAAGTTGCGTAATTTTCTAATATCTCAAATGAGATCTCATCGGATTTTTTCACCGACTTTCTACTTTCCGCCACAACAAATAGTTCGCAAGTTCTGCTTGTTCGGGGGGGGGGGGCTGAAAGTTGTATTTGTCAGTTTTTGGCGGATAGCTTCATGAGCTTCTATAGCAGCTGCAGCTTCTCCAGGATCATCGTCTTTATTGCGTGTCGTGCGTAGGGCGATTTCTCGAGTCGTTACTGTTATCTTCGGGCAATTGTTCTTAGCGTATTGTGTAATGCCCTCTATGAGGCGTTGCATGGATGGGAATGTTGTGCCAAACAAACGTGTGCCTGAATTATTGTGTGTTCTTTCTGGAAATTCGTTATAAAAAATTATCTCCAATTCTGTGTTTTCATCGCAACATAAGGCGCTAATAGGATTAATTGTCCCTGTGATATGGGGTAAGCCTAATTTTTCAAGTGTTTTTTCGCGTGCTAACTTACGTCCTGCAGTCTCGTTTTCATCAAGATAGAGATGTGCGGGAAAACAGAATAGTTTCATCTTTCTTGAGGGAGGAGATTTTGTGTCTTCGTGCCAAAACAGACATTTTACTTCGGTATCAAGCCCCCCTCTTTCTTGATCTCCTGTGTTTGAGATGACAAACTTTCTTAAAGCACTTTGTGCGCAAAAATCACGATCTAATCCATTTCTTTGTAAATCTTTAAATATTCTGCTGCCCTTGTAAAGCGTAGGATCATACCGATAAAAAAGCAGAGGATTGTTTTCGTCGGGCTTGTAACAGTTGAGCAACATCTTTATATATCGCTCTGTGCTTTTTCTAGTAAGAGTATGGTTTTGAAAATGTCCTAATACCGTTGCAATATCTGGCCAAACTGTATCAAAATCAGATGTTGTAATATCGCAGTAGGGTAATGGCATAATTATTTATCTTTTTAATATATCAAGACTTACATTTACAATTTTTTTTGCAAATATGCAGGGTTTATTGCATCTTGCAGTACTATACCCCTCACACTTGAAGAGTTGTGCTGGCTACGATTCCCCCTTAGACTCGCTCGTGTACGAAGATGTACACGTCGACTCGTCTGCGGCGGTTCTCGCCTACCACAACTCTTCAACTGCGAGAGGTATATTGACATCCAAAATTTTCAAGTGCACTAAAAATTAGATCTTATCATAAAGCGATCAGTATATAAAAATTTTGTTAAGAAAACAAGGCATGAATTTTTCCACCCTTATCAAAAACAACGAAAAAACCAGTCTGGTACTTGCCTTGGGCATCACGGCTTTGGCGGTGGTGCTGTTTGTCGTGGGATTTTCTGAAGCATTTCAGTGGTGTGAAGTGACCGCCAAAGTCACCGCGAAATATTTCCCAGAAGGACATGTTGTGGGCTGTGTGGTCGCCTTTATTGCGGGAGCATGGATATGTCGGCGGTTTGCCCCTGAAGCGTCTGGCAATGGCGTGTTAAAAGTGCGGAATACACTGGATATTTTAGAAACAGCGCCCCGTGAACAGGTTAGTGCCGTACTTGGTTTTCGGCTGTTAATGACAAAAAGTGTGGCGGCCTCTGTGTGTGCATTAGGCGGGGGTGCTATGGGGCGTGAAGGGCCCATAGTCCATCTTTCTGCCGCCATCTTCTGGATTTTTGGCGACCGCTTCAAAAAAGTTCTTCCCAGCATCAATTTGCGCCATTGGGTGATTTGCGGGGGGGCGGCAGGGTTTGGGGTTGCGTTCAATGCGCCGCTTGCAGCGGTTGCCTTTGCAGCGGAAGAGCTTAACGATACCTACCTTTCGCATGGTAAAATAGCGACATTGTGGGTGACATTATTTGCCTGTTTGGGGCATGTTGCGCTTTTTGAAAATGCGCTGTTTTTTCCTGTTGCCCCGTTCCACAGCGAACCGTGGGGGAAGCTGTTGCCCTATATTATTATAACAGCCCTCCTTTGCGGGCTGCTCGCGGCAATTTTTCAAGGCGCAGTAAAGCTGTTGCAGCAACGGGTGTTTCATAAAACGCCGTTTTGGGTAACAGCGGGACTATGCGGGCTCACCGTTGGCACTATTGGGGCTGCTTTAGGCGGGCAGACTATCGGCGGGGGTGTTATTACCACGCAGTTATTATTACAAAATACCATCGCGCCGCTAACAACAGGGGATGTGTTGGGGCGGTTTGTGAATACTATCCTCACTGCGAGTTCAGGCAATGCAGGCGGGCTTGTTGCCCCCTCCATTGGTATGGGGGCGGGTGTGGGGAGTGTGGTCGGGCAGTTGATGCACATTCCCGATCCAAAAATTCTCATGCTGTGTGGCATGGCGGCGTTTTTATCAGCGATGCTGCATATTCCGCTTACGGCAGCCATTGTGATTTTTGAAACAACGGGGCATAGTACCTTGATTCTGCCGTTTTTGCTGTCAAGTTTATTGGGGAATTTTGTGGGGGCGGGGTTGTCGAAAGCCTTATCGCGGCAAACAAAAAAGGATAAATAAATGGAACTTGCTGCATTCTCCTGTTCCCCTGCCCTGTCTCGGGGGCGATTGTTTCCTGAAAGTCCCGCTGCTATGCGCGATTGTTTTCAGCGCGATCGGGATCGCATTATTCATTCTGCCGCGTTTCGTCGGTTGAAATACAAAACACAGGTGTTTGTGAACCATGAGGGGGATCATTATCGTACCCGCCTTACGCATTCCCTAGAAGTAAGCCAAATTACCCGCACTTTGGCACGTGCCTTGCGGGTGAATGAGGATCTCGCAGAGGGCATGGCGCTCGCCCATGATTTAGGGCACACCCCGTTTGGGCATGCGGGCGAAGATGCGCTGCATGAAAAAATGCGGGATTATGGTGGGTTTGATCATAACGAGCAAACCTTGCGCCTGCTCACCGATTTAGAATCGCATTATGCCAAATTTAAAGGCTTGAACCTCAGTTGGGAAATGCTGGAAGGCTTGGTAAAACACAATGGCGCATTGTTAGCCGAATCCCCCACCCGTAAAAAGCCTATCCCTGCCTATATCCTCGAATTTAATGCAGGATGGGATTTAGAACTGCACACACAACCCAGCTTAGAGGCGCAGCTTGCTTCCCTTGCCGATGATATTGCTTATACGTGCCATGATATTGAGGATGGCTTGCGGGCAGGGTTGCTGCATGTTGAAGATTTTAATAACGCCCTGCCCGCCTTGGCGGCACTCTTCGAGCAAACCATCACCAAATATCCAAACGCGACCCCGTCGCAACACATTTATGAATCCATTCGCGCGTTGATGGGCATATTAATCAGTGATTTATTAGCCACCACAGCGGAAAATCTCGCAACGCTGCAGCCTGAATCCGCCGATGCAATTCGCCTATGCAGTAAGCCCACGGCGGCGTTTAGTCCTCTAACCGAGGCGATGTTGTTAGAGACAAAAGCGTTCCTCATGGCGCGGGTCTATCGGCATTATACGGTGAACCGCATGACACAACGGGCGCACCGTGTGGTGCAGGGCTTGTTTGATTTTTTTATGCAAGCCCCCGACTGTTTGCCGCCAGAGTGGCAACCGCCTGTTTTCACTGATAAAACCGTTACAGCACGCTACATTGCCAATTATATCGCCGGCATGACGGATAGGTATGCGTTAAAAGAGTATCATAAATTGTTGGGTGATGTTGCGCCCTAAAATGCAAAAACGCCGCAGGATGCGTTTTAAAGCATGCTTAGAAATTTTTGGCTACCATACTAGCCAAAAAATCCCAAAAGCTATCTGGTGACGATTTAAGCGCGATTTAGAGGTATTCTAGTATCGACTATTGCCCCCGCGCCAATACCCCAATCCGTTTGAGCACCGATTCTGCACTCTTATCATCGCCGATTGTACGGAGGCACACGGCGTAGTCCACCAAAATTTGCCGATTTTCAGGAAGAATTGCTAAGGCGTGTTCGTAGGCGGTGAGTGCCTCCTCAAACGCATCAATGCGGAAGTTGAGCACGCCTTTGAGATGCAACAAGGCGGCTGAACGCGGGAAATAGAGAAAGCCATAGCCCAAAACAGCAGCGGCTTTTTCTGTATGCCCGCCCAAAATAAGTGCATGTACATAATGGTGCAGCACATCATGAGAAAAGGGCAGCAGGGCGTGTGACCGCTCAAAATGGCGAATCGCTTCCTCGCTGAAGCCTGCTTTAAACAGGCATTTAGCAAGGCGGAAATGAATATCCCCATTATTTTCCTGTTGTTCAAGAGCTTGCTTATAATGGCAAATCGCCGCGTATATATCTTCTTGTTTTTCAAGTGTTTCGGCGAGTTCTGCCAGTGCATCACTGTTAAGTGGCTTTAAATATAGGCTGGTGCGAAACGCTTCTATCGCTTTCGGATAGTTTTGCTGTTGCACATAAATTTTTGCTAGCGTGCGGAAATACAGCGGTTCTTTATCGTCTGTGATAATGGCCTCTTCTGCCAAAATTTGCGCTTTGTTCAGCTCGCCTCTATCTGCCAACAAAATCGCAAGAGAATGCAAGGCGGCGCTATTAGCAGGATTATTTCTCAAAATTTCTCGAAATAAGGCTTCTGCTTCTGCGGTGCGTCCTGATTGGTGGAATCGCATTGCCTCTTCTAGTGAAGGAGGCAGAGAAGACGGTTGGTTATTCATGCTATAAATACCCCATTAAGTTTTGTTATGTTTTTAAAAATCAACTTATAGGTTTATGTTTGTAGTGAAGGAGGCAGAGAAGACGGTTGGTTATTCATGCTATAAATACCCCATTAAGTTTTGTTATGTTTTTAAAAATCAACTTATAGGTTTATGTTTGCCATAAAAAAGTTAAGGCTCTACTAAGGGAGCATGAGAAAAATCAATTTGTTCTTTTTGCGAAAAATCCTGCCGAAGACCTTGCTGGGTCGGTCTTTCCTGATTGTCGCCCTGCCCGTTATTTTTCTGCAGGCGGCCTCAACCTATCTTTTTTTCGATAGACATTGGGATGCGCTTTCGCGTCGTTTAGCGATTAGCTTGGCGGATGAAGTCTCGCTATTGATTGCTTTAAAAGAAGAAAAAATCGAAAATTCTGCCGTGCTCAGCATTGCCCAAGCACGATTGGGGATTAAAATGGATGTGTTGTCTGCAGCAGAATGGGATGCTATTGAGGATACGCATTCGTTTGGCTATCTCCATGATATTCGCCGTGAATTAGCATCACGGGGCATTTCGCCTATTAAGTTATTTGCGGAAGACCACTTCGATGATGTGGTGATGTATTGGCAATCGCCAGAAGGGCAAGTGTATCACTTTACCGCGAGCCGTAAGAAAATTTATAGCCCGACTGTGTACATCTTCATGCTGTGGTCGTTGGGATTATCGGTGGTGTTGGTGAGTATTGCCCTGCTGTTTATGCGCAATCAAATTCGCCCGATTTTGCGCCTTGCCAAGGCGGCAGAGAAATTTGGTAAGGGGCATCTCGATTGGCGACTGAAACCCCATGGCGCGGCGGAAGTGCGCCTTGCGATGCATGCGTTTAATGAGATGCAGGAACGCATCAGCAGGCAGATTCAGCAACGCACCGAGATGCTTGCTGGCATTTCCCACGACCTGCGCACCCCCTTGACGCGGATGCGCCTTGAATTAGCGGTGAATGAAGACAGTATTGCGGAGGAATGGCACACCGAGATGCAGCGCGATATCACCGAAATGGAGCAGATGATCAGCAGCTATCTTGCGTTTGCCAAAGGTGAGGACGGCGAGAGCCTGCAGCGGGTGGTGGTGCAAGAAATTTTGCAAGAATTGGTAAGTATCGCCCAGAAACAGCATCCGCACATAACGCTTACGATGACAGATGCAACAGTGACACTCAATGCCCGTGTGGGAGCGTTAAAACGCTGTATTCAAAATGTGCTCTCGAACGCCTGTCGCTATGGTACAACAGTTATCGTTTCGCTCACCCAGCAAGACGGGGCGATTTTCATCACCATTGAAGATGATGGCGCAGGCATCCCCGAAGAGCAGTTCGAAGCGGTGTTTCGCCCGTTCTATCGGTTGGAGCAATCCCGTAATTTAGACACAGGCGGGATTGGCTTAGGGTTAAGCATCGCACGAGACATTGCCCGCAGCCACGGTGGCGACATCACCTTGGGGCGTTCTCGTTTGGGTGGGCTGAAGGTGGTGGTGCAGTTGCATTGTTGAGGGGCAGAGGGGTTGCGGGTTTTCGGTGTTCGGTTTTAAGAATACTCGCTAACGTTACCCCCTCACCCCTGCCCTCTCCCACAAGGCTACCCTATGCACACATCTTTCAAGAATCCTTCCTTTTCAAGGGGGTGCAGGATTCGGGGATGTAAATAACTCTTTGAAAAATAATTACTTTCCAAAGATGTGTGCATAGGGTAGCCTTGTGGGAGAGGGTTGGGGTGAGGGGGCAGAATCATTATTTGTTTAGCGCTACCGAATACACTTGATAAGAATCATCAAGGGCAAGCGTTGGGAAAATATTTGTTGGTTGATGCTTTAAGGCGCATTTGCCATGCATCTGATTCCTTGGAAATTTATGGTATTATTGTGGATGCCAAAAATGCAGAACTGGTAACGTTTTATCAAAAATATGGCTTTGAAGCCTTTAGGGCACCTCTAAAAACCCTTTTATCGGGATGAGTGGCTCGGAAAGACTTGCTGAGGAAACGTAAGCGTACATAAGGGTACGTGCGGCTTTTGAAGCGAGGCTTGACAACGCCAATCGCCCTAGAAAAGAGGTTTTTAGAACTGCCCCTTCTTTCTTATTATCCCAGGGCGATTGCATTAGAAAAAATAACCAATTGAAAAACCATTATTTTTCAATGAGTTATTTTTTCTAATGCAATCGCCCTGCTACCCCCTCCCCTATGCCCCCTTCCTCCCTCCTTCGTGGTGTGACCACCATCCAAAACTACCTGAAAACGCTGGGTGACCAAGCGGGGGTCTATCGTATGCTCAATGCAGCGGGCGAGGTGTTGTATGTGGGCAAAGCAAAGGCTCTCAAAAAACGGGTTGTTAGCTATACACGCCCTGAAGCGCTCACCAACCGCATTCAGCGGATGATTGCCGAAACGGTGACGATGGAGTTTATCACCACCCACACGGAACACGAGGCGTTGCTCTTGGAAAGCAACCTCATTAAAGACCTCAAGCCGCGCTATAACGTGTTGCTGAAAGACGACAAAGCCTTCCCCTATATCCTGATTGCGACCGACCACAAATTTCCGCAAATTCTCAAACATCGGGGCAAAAAAACGCGAGAAGGACATTATTTTGGGCCTTTTGCAGCCGTGCAAGCGGTGTATGCAACCCTTGATGCCTTGCAAAAAACCTTTCTGTTGCGCCCGTGTTCGGACAGTTATTTTAGTGCGCGCACCCGCCCCTGTTTGCAATATCAAATTAAGCGGTGTTCCGCGCCGTGTGTGGAGAAGATTACCCAAGCGGATTATGCAACCTTGGTTAGCCAAGCAAAAAATTTTCTTGAGGGCAAAGGCGGGCAGTTGCAAGAAGAGCTTGCCGCCAAAATGACCGAGGCAAGCGCGGCGCAAGAATATGAACGTGCCGCGCTGTATCGCGATAGAATCACGGCATTAAGCCACATTCAAGCCAAGCAAGATGTGAACATCGCCATGCTGGAGGACGTGGATGTGGTAGCAGCGCATTCGCAAGCCAGCAAAACTTGTGTGCAGGTGTTTTTCTTTCGCGGCGGGCGGCATTATGGCAACAAGGCGTATTATCTTGACCACGACAGCGAAACACCGCTTGCAGAAATTGTGGAGAGTTTTCTCTCGCAATTTTACACAGAAGCCCCCTGCCCTCTCGCTATTTTGCTCAATGTCGAGGTTGCCGCCAAAGAGTTATTAGAGGAGGCGTTCTCGCAAAAAACAGGGCATAAAGTGGTGTTGGAAACCCCGCAACGGGGCGCAAAAAAGGCGGTGGTAGACCATGCCTGCAAAAATGCCCAAGAGGCGTTGACGCGGAAGTTGGTTGAATCTGCCTCCACCGAAAAAAATCTTGCGGCAGTGCAAAAATTGTTTGGGTTAGAGAAAATTCCTGAGCGGATTGAGGTGTATGATAACAGCCACATCCAAGGACAATTTGCTGTTGGCGCGATGATTGTGGCGGGCAAAGAGGGGTTTATCAAGAATGCGTATCGCAAGTTTACGATTCAGAATAGGCTCGAGACGCGAGGCGCGAGGCACGAGGAAAAAGTGGATATTTCTGCCGCTCCCGCCTTCAAAGATGGCGACGACTACGGCATGATGCGGGAAGTCTTCACCCGTCGTTTTTCGCGGGCACTGAAAGAAAATACAGTTTTACCTGACCTTGTGCTGATTGACGGCGGTGCGGGGCAACTCTCCACCGTGATGGCGGTGATGCAAGAGTTGGGGCTAGAACACGTCCCCTTGGTGGGAATTGCCAAGGGGGTGGATAGAAACGCAGGGCGTGAGCGGTTTTTCTTGCCCAACAAGCACCCCTTTACCCTGCCGCCGAATGATCCGGTGTTGTTTTATCTGCAACGCTTGCGCGATGAAGTGCACCGCTTTGCTATCACCACGCATCGTGCAAAACGCAGCAAAGCCATTACGCAAAATACGTTGGATGAGGTAGCAGGGATTGGGGCAGCGCGTAAAAAGGCATTGCTGCAGCATTTTGGCTCAGCAAAAGCAGTGAAGGATGCTGCCCTGCAAGATTTAGAAAATGTGCGAGGGATTAGCAAAGCAATAGCACGGAAGGTTTATGAGCATTTTCATGCGTAGGGTTGTATGCTCACCGCAACAGAAGGCGTTGCGAGAGTTCCGCGAAAACGCTGCGCGGGCTTTGCCGCGCGCAAGAAATTCTTCGGATAACTAGGATGATTGGTATAAAGATAGTCGATATTATACAAGTAATTGATATTTAATAATTAAATTATGGGTGAGAGGTCATAACCTGCCCAACAACTTGTTTTAAAGTAGCAAGAAGGATACTATCTTCGCGAAGCGCTTCATTCTCCTTGCGAAGCGCTTCATTCTCTTGTTGTAATTGAGTATTCTGGTCTTTAAGCTCCGCGCTCGCAACTAATGCTGCATCTAGATGTGTTCTAGCAACAAGTTCTTGAAGGAGCGTGATCAGCTCTTGGTTTTTGTTCTCTAATGCAAGATTGCGCTCCTTTAAAGCTGTGTTATCTGCAAGCATCGTTTCGATAGCTTGCAACGCTTCTTCTGATGCAAATGCCTCTGGAGACGGATTGTCTGTGTGGGGAAGGTCATCCAAGCTTTCATTGCATATGTTTGTCGTATGGGATGTGGTAGGTTCTCGCTGATAGACAATAGTATCATCAGGGGTTGCTTCTTCTGATTTTTCTTCTTCCGAACCATGTTCTGAAGGATCTGGCAAAGGATCTGGCAAAAGATCTTGCAAAGGCCACTCTAGTTCTTTTAGGCTTTCTGCCGCCGATAAAACTGAACTTGAAAAAGTGGGATCAGTTAAGAAATCTCGCAAGAATAAATCTTTCCTTGCGTATTGTTGAACCCGAATGCTTTTGAATGCTGCGTTTAGAATCTGCCTGATGCGTTCGCGTGTAACCCCGTAGATTTCCCCTATCTGTTTTAGAGTTAGCTCTTTACCTTCATGGCCACCTTCAGGCCATATGCCAAAATACTCTTTAATAACATCACGTTGTTTAATAACATCACGTTGTTTCTGCGAGAGTTTATCGGAATCTAGGTTTTCCGTAAGCGTGTCCAAGAAAAGCCTAGCCTGAACAACATCTTCTGGCAGCGGCAATTGTTGTTCTGTAAAACTCACGTACTCCTTCCGCTGTAGATACTCTAACAGTGGAACAGGAACATCCTCCTCATCATCATGTGGGGGGGGGCTCAACAACGTTTACAACGTCCACAACGTCCACAAAGGGCTCGATTGAAGCATCTAAAGAAATCGGAGTCGCAAACCGTTTCAAGCGGCTTGGCCCCTCTGCTGACTTCCAAGTAGCAGCGCGGTCCTTGGGCAATTGAACATGGAAGTTTCCATGTTCGTTCATGAAGCTGAGTGCCTGTTTTGTACATGCCACAAAATATGTAGAGAATTTTGCTGTTTCCGCATTTATACCCTTAAAATTTAAAGCAGCCCTGAACAGCGTTGACGTAAGTTCCTGATTAAAATCATCGATTGTTAATCGTCGTTCTGGGTACTTTTTATTATAAATTCTAACATATTCCCCCGCCTCTTTCTTGACGAGTTGCAGTGTCCCCTGCAATAAAATGGTTTGTAGTGTTTGTCGCTGTTGATGGTAGCTTGCAAGATCTTCTAGATCTTGAGGGGTGTTATCGGGAATATTAAGGTTTTTGTAGGTGCTTTCCCCCATATGGTTGGCGAGCGCATCCAGAAAGGCTTGCGGCTGATCACGGGCGTCTGGGTATTTTTTGGCGATAGCTTCCACCAGAAAAGCACCTGATTCTCGAATGTTTTCAACTGTTAGAGGCGCTTTAAGGCTTTTGTCAAGCAGCTCAATTATGGCGTTGGTCAAGGCTTCTTTTTGCTGAGCAGAAAGCGTGTCTGTTGCTTCACACAACGTACCCACTCGAAGCCCAAAAGAGCGTTTAATCAGCGCGTTGTTAACTTGCAACGCCGCAGCAAGCACGCGATGGTCAGAATCATTCAAGTATTCTACTTTAAATGTTGTATTGAAATTTCTGCGCGACCGGCGAAACACTTTATAGTCAGGATGATCGATGATACCAGCCAAGAGGCTTGATAACTCTTGTGTCTGGGTTTCTTGAAGCGGTATGTCTTCACGGTTAATGATTTTCTGTACTGTTTCATTGCGTAGAAAAATCTCTAGGGAATCTTCTTCCATTTATTACAATCCTTGTTATAAAAAATAAAATCATTAATATTATATTAAGTATATGTAACAACGCCGATAAAAAATGGCAACAGCTTTTTTGAAAGCTTTTTTGAAAGGGAGCGATTTTTCGTAACTACCTAGCTACGGTCATCTTCTGATCCTCAAGGGACGAGGCACTAGGCATGAGGCACGAGGAAAAAGAAGGGACTATTTTGATACTCTTTCTTTTCCTCGTGCCTCGTCCCTCGTGCTTCGTGCCTTGAAGAGTACCTAGGGAGTTACAGTATTTTTATTATAACATTTACGTATTCATCGACTCAAAAAAATCATCATTGGTTTTGGAATCTTTGATACGTTCGAGCAGGAAGTCCATAGAATCGCTGGGCCCCATTTGCATGAGGACACGGCGGAGCACCCACATTTTTGAAAGCGTGCCTTTGTCCACCAGCAATTCTTCTTTGCGGGTGCCCGATTTGGTGACATCAATGGCAGGGAAGGTGCGCTTGTCAGAGAGTTTTCTGTCGAGCACAATCTCGCTGTTACCCGTGCCTTTGAATTCTTCAAAAATCACTTCATCCATGCGGGAGCCCGTATCAATCAAGGCTGTTGCAATGATGGTGAGTGAGCCGCCTTCTTCAATGTTACGCGCCGCACCAAAAAAGCGTTTCGGGCGTTGCAGCGCGTTGGCATCCACACCACCCGTAAGCACTTTGCCAGACGAGGGCACAACAGTGTTATAGGCTCTCGCCAGACGGGTGATGGAATCAAGCAAAATCACCACATCGCGTTTGTTTTCCACAAGGCGTTTGGCTTTTTCAATAACCATTTCCGCCACTTGTACGTGGCGGTGGGCGGGTTCATCAAAGGTGGAGCTAATCACCTCGCCTTTGACTGACCGAATATTGTCCGTCACCTCTTCGGGGCGTTCGTCTACCAACAAGACAATCAGAAACGCATCAGGGTGGTTGGTGGAAATCGAATGCGCGATAGACTGCAGCATCACGGTTTTCCCCGTGCGCGGCGGGGCAACAATAAGGGCGCGTTGTCCTTTCCCCAGCGGACAAATGAGGTCTAGCACACGCGGTGTGAAATCTTTTTTGGTGGAGTTCTGTACTTCCATGCCCAATTTTTCTTGGGGGTATAACGGTGTGAGGTTGTCAAAATGTACGCGTTGGCGAATACTGTCAGGGTCAGCAAAATTAATGGTGTTGACGGTGATCATCGCAAAATAGCGCTCGCCGTGTTTGGGGGCGCGAATTTCCCCTTCCAGCGTATCGCCCGTGCGCAGCCCATAGCGTTTGATGATGGCGGGCTCGATGTAAATATCATCGGGATTCGCAAGATAATTCGATTGCGGGGAGCGCAAAAAGCCGAAGCCATCTTGCAGACATTCCAACACGCCCGTGCCAAAAATACTCACCTCGTTTTGCGCGAGTTGTTTGAGGATGGCGAAAATCAATTCTTGCTTCCGCATGCCAAGGCTATTTTCAATGCCAAGTTCTTGCGCTTTTGCCAACAGGGCGGCAGGCGTTTGTGCCTTCAGGTCTTTAAGATGCATAAATGAGGGGGAATCTTTGATTTAATAGGAAAAGAGTGACACTACCCGAACGGGCGAAGGGCTTGCAAAAAGTGCTAAGCTGTCAATATTGGGGAATAATACAGGAGTTTGGGGGGAAATGCAAGGGGAAACTATGAAAAGGTTTTGGGTTCTCGGTTTTAGGTTTTAGGAAGGGTGTCCTTAAAATCGGACACCGATGGAAAAGGTTTTAGGTTCTCGGTTTTAGGTTTTAGGAAGGGTGTCCTTAAAATCGAACAGCGATGGAAAAGGTTTTAGGTTCTCGGTTTTAGGTTTTAGGAAGGGTGTCCTTAAAATCGAACACCGATGGAAAAGGTTTTAGGTTTTAGGAAGGGTGTCCTTAAAATCGAACACCGATGGAAAAGGTTTTAGGTTCTCGGTTTTAGGTTTTAGGAAGGGTGTCTTTAAAATCGAACAGCGATGGGAAAGGTTTTAGGTTTTAGGTTTTAGGAAGAGCGTCTTTAAAATCGAACACCGATGGGAAAGGTTTTAGGTTTTAGGTTTTAGGAAGAGCGTCTTTAAAATCGAACACCGATGGAAAAGGTTTTAGGTTTTAGGAAGGGTGTCCTTAAAACCGAACACCGAACACCGAAAACCTCTCTCCCACACCTCCCGCCGTCACCACAAACGCAGGGTTCAAAAACGTCGGTTTATTATAGGTAAGCGGTTTGCCATCATAGGTGCACACCCGCCCGCCTGCAGCACGAACAATGGCATCGCCTGCTGCTGTGTCCCACTCCATCGTGGGGCCTGTGCGGGGATAAAGGTCTGCTGCGCCAATCGCCACAAGGCAGAATTTGAGGGAGCTGCCTGCACTGATAAATGATTCAATCTCGGTGCCGTTCAACATTTTCAGCAATTTTTCTTTATCGGAATGGGATTTGCTGGCAACAACTCTGAGTGCATCGGGTTTAGGGTGCGCAGTGTTTGCGCTATGGGTATGTGTCTCCCCTGCCTTGTTGACATGGGTGACGGTATCGCCAAAACCATAATACAAATCCCCTAAAGCAGGTGCAAAAATAATGCCCAGCACGGGGATGCCCGCCACAATCAAGCCAATGTTGACAGTGAATTCATCGGTTTTTTTTAAGAATTCTTTGGTGCCATCAAGGGGGTCAACCAGCCAGAAAGTGCTGTTTTTAATCAGCGGCGCGATGGTCTCTGCCATGGATTCTTCCGCCACCACGGGAATATCAGGGGTGAGCGCAGCAAGTGCTTTAAGGATAATGGCTTCTGCTT
>JBILKT010000126.1:0-5291 GCA_044376545.1 Alphaproteobacteria bacterium | reverse complement strand
TACGCCCGAGGCACGAGCGTATTTTGCCAAGCAAGCGTTAGAAGGATTGATCGATGAACGGTTGCAGCTTCAAGAGGCGGCGATTGCCAAAATTGATATTGATCCCAAAGATATTGAGGCGGCGTTTGCACAGCTTGAGCAGCAATATCGCATGCCTCAAGGGCGGCTCAAAGCGATGCTTGCTGAGAACAATATTCCCCTTCGTGTGATGGAACAGCAGATTCGTGCTAGTTTGACATGGAGTGAGTTGATTCGGCGCAAGTATGGCAATCGCGTGGTGGTGAGTGATGGCGAGGTCAATAGCATTTTAGGGCGTATTTCTGCCAACCAAGGGCAGCAAGAATATCATCTCTATGAGATTTTCTTCAGTGATGCACGGGGCAATGCGGCAGTGCGGGCAGACCAAATTTTCGTGCAACTGCGGAATGGTGGGAATTTCCCGAGTATTGCGCAACAATTTTCTGATAGCGCAACGGGCACGTTAGGGGGAGAAAAAGGCTGGGTGATTGCAGCAGAACTCGAAAAGCCCTTAGATACAGCGATTGCACAAATGCAGGTAGGGCAGTTATCCCGTCCGCTAAAAACCGATGAAGGCTATAAAATTATTTATCTCCGTGATGTGCGCACGGTGGGGGGCGCAACCGCTGTGACAACAGGGAGTGTGACGCTTTATCAAACGATGATTCCTATTGAGGGCAAAACAACGGCGCAAAATGCCTTCGTTATTGCGCAAAACCTCCGCGATAAAATTACGAGTTGTAGCAATGCGGAGATTATCTCTAAGCAAGCAGAACTAAGCCGTTCGGGGAATTTAGGCACGCTTTCGTTGCGCGATTTGCCGCAACCCATTCAACAAGCGGTCATCAGCACGGGTATTGGGCAAACAAGCGCCCCTTTATTGCAAAACAACAGTTATCTGTTGTTGACGGTGTGTGATAAGCAAATTACGCAGCCCGCTGCAACCAGCAGCAAGCCTGCCGTTGACCCTGAAAAAGTTCGGCAGCGGTTACGCTTGCAGAAACTGCAACGATTCTCGGAAAGCTATTTGCGGCAGGTACGAGAAAACGCTTTCGTAGAAGTAAAGTAATTAAAATTTATGTGCGGTATCGCGGGTCTTATTCAGAAAACGCCTCATGAGTCAGTGCGCAAGGCGTTTGTCGCTGCAGCCCATGCGGCAATGCGGGACAGAGGCCCTGATGGGCAAACAGCTCAAACCTACGACAACCGCGTAACGCTTGTCCATACACGCCTTTCCATCATTGATATTGCGGGCGGCACGCAACCGATTGCCGATAATCAAGCGGCGATTGTGCTGAATGGCGAGATGTATAATTACAAAGATTTGCGGCATGATGGGGATGCTTATGCTACCCAATCAGACACGGAAGTATTGCTCAAAGGGGTGAATCGTTTTGGTGTCGATTTTTTATCCCAAGCCGATGGCATGTTTGCTTTTGCGCACTATGATTTACACCAGCGCACGTTGACGTTAGCTCGTGATAGATTTGGTATTAAGCCGCTGTATTTTTATCACGATGCAGAAGTGTTTGCCTTTGCCTCTACGCTGGCGCCGCTGATGTTATTTTCTGAACGGCGCATTAACACGCATGCCTTGCAAGAGTATTATCTGTTCAGAGCGGCGCGTGCGCCCAACACCCTGTTTGAGGATGTGCAGGAGTTGGGCGCGGGGCAGTTCTTACGATTCGAGCTAGAACCGTTTACGGCGCATAGCCCACAGCCGTGGCTGCCTGCTTTTAGCGCAACGCGTCATATCACAGAAGAACAAGAAGCACTGTCGGTGTTGGATGAGGCGATGCAGCTTTCTATCAAGCGGCATCTTGTATCAGATGTGCCCGTCGGCACGTTCTTATCAGGCGGCGTTGATTCAAGCTTGCTCACAAGCATGGCAGCACAGCATGTCCCGAATTTATCAGCGTTTACCTTGGGCTTTACCGATGCTAAATTTGATGAAAGTGTCTATGCGGCAAAAGTCTGTGGGCATCTTAACATTCAGCATCATGTGTTACGGGCAGACAGCAGCATTTTTATCGACGTTTTTGAGAAATGGCCATCGTTGCAAGATGACGTGGTGGCGGATCCTTCCGCGCTCATGCTCCATAAAATTGCTGAATTTGCGCGGGATGCGGGCTATAAAGTGTTGCTCTCAGGCGAGGGAGCAGATGAGCTTTTTGCAGGCTATAACCAACATTTCCGTTTTGCCCTTGCCACACGCTTTGCGCCGTTGGGGCGTTTGTTGGGCATGGCGCCCCGCATCCTAGAAGCGCTCAATCCTGCAAAAACGCGCCGTATTCAATATGCGCATCAAATGACCGATCAGCGAGTATTTCACGGCACGGGCATGATTTTTGAGCCCTATCTGGCACAGCGTATTTTCACCAGCCCTGCGCAAAATTATCCGACAGCCCACACGGTGTCTGAAGCCTTGCTGCATGATCAAACCTATCGTTTGCAAAATGATTTGCTGACACGCACGGATCGTGCAACCATGGGCGCGAGCATTGAGGCGCGGGTGCCGTTCTTGTGTGAGGCAGTGCAGGGGGCGGCAAATAGCATCAGCACAGATTTATTGCTGCAAGGCAGGCTGCAAAAAGCATTACTCAAAAAATACGCAGAAAAATATGTGCCAAGAGAGTGCCTCTATCGCCCAAAAGTAGGGTTCGACTTGCCGCTTGCCGGGTGGTTGCGCGGAAAGATGAAACCCATGGTAGAAGATACGCTTGCCAGTACGTGGCAGACACCGTATTTTAACACCAATATATTGCAAAATATCGTGACCGATCACTTTAGCCACCGCAATAACAACGCGGATAAGATTTTTGCGTTCTTGTTGCTGGAACGCAATATTGCCTATCTGCGATCGTTGCCGCATATAAAAACTTTACATCCATGATTGCTCCTGCAAAAAAAATCTACCTGTGTATTCCACGGGGCGTTCACGGCAAGGGTGGTATTGAACGGCAAAGCCAGTATCTGCTGCATGCGTGGACGGAAAATCTTGACATTAAAATTCTGACCACACGGGGCGATGGCAATCATGCGACGTGGCCGTTTGTGTTTGCAGCGGCGTGTCTTCGGTTGTTGTATGCGTGTGCCATAAAGCGGGATGTGGGGGTGCTGCACCTGAACGTTGCCATTCGGGCAAGTGTGTGGCGCAAGTTTATTTTAAGCAACATTGCCCGTATGTTTAACGTGCCAACAATCGTGCATTTGCATGGCGGGGGCTTTGATGACGAATATGCCACGATGAGCACAGCCACTCGTCTGATGACCAACAGTTTATTCCGCCATGCGGCGCATTACATTGTGTTGGGCGACTACTGGCGGGAGTTTATCAGCAACACGTTTGCGCTGCCTGTGGATAAAATCAGTATCATGTTGAACGCCGTGCCCGCACCACGGCACATACCCCCCCGCAATTTCAACCACAAACCGCTGAAGATTCTCTTCCTTGGCGAAGTGGGGGCGCGTAAGGGGGTGCCGACGTTGCTGGAGGCATTAGGCTTGCTGAAACACCGCACTGATTGGCAGTGCACGATTGCGGGTAATGGCAATCTTGATCTCTATCGGCAGCAAGCCGCCCTGTTGGGCGTGGCAGAGAATATACGATTCTTAGGCTGGCAATCGCCTGAGCAGACAGAACGGTTGCTGGCAGAGGCACAGGTGCTGTCTCTCCCCTCCACCGCAGAAAGTCTACCGATGGCGGTATTAGAAGGCATGGCGCATGGCTTGGTGGTGATCAGCACGCCGGTGGGGGCGATCCCCGAAGTGGTGGAGCAGGGGGTGAGCGGTCTGTTGCACCCCGTGGGCGATGCCCGCGCGTTGAGTGAGGCATTTTCCCTGGTGCTTGATAACCCTTTACGGGCTGAAAAAATGAGCGCAACAGCCCAAGTGATTTTCCAAGAAAAACTTTCTATGCAACCGTATTGTGCGCGGCTTGCCGCTTTGTATCAGCGGGTGATGCGCCAGAATTGACCAAAAGTTCCTAAGTCCAGACCCCGTCATGCGACGGCGTGACGTTCCGTATCAAAGCCCGTCACCCCGTCTTCATGACGGGGTCTGGAAACACTGTCATCTATACCAACGTCACCCCGTCGCATGACGGGGTCTGGAAAAGTAAACGTAGCATGTTTATAGCCGCCAGAATTGAACCCGACTTTTCCCATAGTCCCGTGTCAGATCCAACGTCAGCGGCAACATAAGCGCTTCTGCCACACTGGTTTCGGTGATAATAACCGCCTCATCAGCAAAAAAATTACGCGCTAGAAGCGTTGTAATCGTGGGGGGAATCAGCCCTTGTTGGTACGGCGGATCAAGGAACACCAGCGTGCGTTGCGGGAGGTGCGGCACAAGCCCCGCATCGCCTTTGGTGAACGTACTTTGTGCTAAACAGCGCAAGGTCGTTGCGTTTTGCTCTGCAAGGCTGAGTGCTTTCGGATTGGTGTCATTAAACAAACAGTGGGCTGCCCCGCGCGAGAGTGCCTCTAACCCCAAGGCACCGCTGCCGCAAAACAGATCCGCTGTATACGCGCCCTGCACAAACGGCGTGCCGTCTTCGTGATGATACCGATGCACCAGCACATTGAACAGGGCTTCGCGCACACGGTCTGCCGTGGGGCGCACGGAGGTATCCTCAAGCGTCCGCAGTGTGCGTCCTTTGTGGGTGCCAGCGATGATTCTCATACTCGCAGCAATAGCCTATCTGCAGAAGAAAGACTACCTGCTTGTGCCATTTACTGCTGCCGTCATCTGTTGATGTTGAAGAACTGCTAAGTCTTGCTTCAAGAGTATGATTATTCTTCCGTTTCCGTTTCCGTTTGGTGAACAGGCAAAACCTTGAATGTTTTCTGTATTCCCGTCTACTGCTGCAAGCACTTTATCCATTGTGTCTTCTGGTAAGTCAAAAACACCCCCCTTTGCACAACTTGTTGCAAGAGCAGTTTCAGGCTTATCGTTGCCGACCGCATAAAAAGTGCTGACATCACTAGAGTCAAGTTTTGGAGTCGTTGTTATGGAAATTTCTGAGGGAGCTTTTTCTTGCGTTATGTTGACGACAGAAGAAGACTGTTCGAGTACATCCTGATTTGATGCGACAGCCTCATGGATGGGATGTTTTGGAGAAAATGGTGCTGGAGGAAGAGTTTCAGTACTTTGTAAGGCTTGAAGCAATTGCGATTGCGTTTCCGCCGCTGACTCAACAAGCATCGTAATAGGCGGTGATGCGATCGTCTCGACAGGGGGTGAGGGTGTTGTTGAAGGGATTGTTGTAATCG
>JBILKT010000125.1:0-5352 GCA_044376545.1 Alphaproteobacteria bacterium | reverse complement strand
CCTCTCCCCCCCATTCTTAAAAAAAATTGGGAGAGGGCTGGGGTGAGGGGGAGACGATACGTTCGCAGCAGGCGTTTTAAGCCCAGACCCCGTCATAAAGACGGGGTGACGATTTTGTCGTCATAGTTACACCTATACCTGTTGCACAGGAAGAATGTGCAACGTTTCGCTCAAGCGCCGCGCGGGCTTTACCGCTCGCAAGATTTATTTGCAAATCTTCAGGTGCGAGCGGTATATACCACTGCCGAATATTTTTCCCAGACTCCGCACTTCCCCTCCCTTTGGTCGGGGTAGCGGGGTGACGATTTTGTTATCATCGTTACGTCTATGCCATACCCGACCCGCTCCCATAAAATTATAAATAAAATGCTTGACTAATATATATATATATTATCGTTCATGCAATCCTTCTTGTTCTCTTTGGAACAACGTAAAAGCATTTTTTGATGCTTTGTGACAGTGGGGGAGCTATCCAAAAACCATAAAATCATCATGGAGAAAAAAATCGCCGGTTTCATTCCCGCTATGTTGTTTTTGTGCTGCGCCCCCGCAGCTTTCGCTCAAAGCAATCTTGTTACAATCACCACATTCGTGGTTGTGGGTGAGACTGATGAGCAACCAATCCCTTGCGTCATCAATAATAAACCAGGGGTGTTGTTGATGAACGTTATCAAGGGAACGGAGGCAGAAACAGGCCTCCCTATGTCAAAAAAATACTTTTACTGTCAACCAGACGACATAAAAAAGATTAAGGTCGGCGCCAAAAACGTGCGGTCGACTCTTGATCGCCTAAAAAAAACGGGACAAACCGTTCCTACGACTACGGTTCCTGATTATACTGATTACGCTCCTTAAGTGTATCCCCTCCAAGACCCGTCACAACGGATCCTCTTGGGGGGGGCTTTAATGCTTAAGGGCAGTTCTAAAAACCTCTTTTCTAGGGCGATTGGCAGCGTCAGAAAACTTCTCTGAAGCCGCACGTACAGGAACGTACGCTTGCGTTTCAGAGAAATTTTCTTTCTCGCCACCCATCCCGATAAAAGGGTTTTTAGAAGCGCCCAATACAGCACTTTTTTAGGCTCTCTTCCCTAAATTCTATGCTGGCCTCCATTAATATTGAAGGTCGCCCCTGTAATAAAACCTGCCTCATCGGCAATCAGGAACAGGATAGTGCGGGCAATTTCATTCACTTCCCCTAGGCGTCCCACGGGGATTTTATCAACAATACCTTTCAAGACGGCAGGGTCAATTGCCCCAACCATTTCGGTGTTGATATACCCCGGTGCCACCGCATTCACCGTGACGTTTTTCTTTGCCCCTTCAAGCGCCAGTGCACGGGTGAAGCCCAACATTCCCGCTTTGGCAGCGGCATAGTTCACTTGCCCGAATTGCCCTGCTTGTCCGTTTACCGAGCTGACGTTCACAATCCGCCCAAAACCCTTGTCGCGCATTTTGGGGAAAATCACACGGCACAAATTAAAGCACGAGCGCAGGTTGGTATCCAACACCGCATCCCAATCTTTCTCCGTCATTTTATGGAACGCCCCATCACGGGTGATCCCCGCATTGTTGACAAGAATATCCACAGGGCGACCAAATTTTTCCTCAATTTTGGCAATCCCTGCCTCGGTTTCAGGAAACGAGCACACATCCCACGGAAACACGGCAACGCCCGTTTGTTTTTCAAATGCGTGCGCGGCTTTATGGTTGGTGGCATAGTTCGCGGCAACATCATAGCCCGCTGCTTTAAGGGCGGTGGAGATTGCCGCACCAATACCACGGGTGCCGCCTGTTACGAGAGCGAGTTTAGGAAGGGGGGAAGTCATAGAATGATAGTATCCTTTATCTTACTTGCAACGTCTGTCTTCAGGCATCAGGCATGAGGTATAAGGCAACAGGAAAGCTCTCTAAAACCTGATGCCAGATGCCTTCAGCCTGCTGCCTCTTCTTATCTCTCCACACACAACGCTATCCCCATGCCGCCACCAATACACAAGGTGGCAAGGCCTTTTTTGCCATTGCGTTTGATGAGTTCATGGATAAGCGTTACCAACACACGACAACCCGATGCGCCAATCGGGTGTCCCAACGCAATCGCGCCGCCGTTCACATTCACTTTGGCTAAATCCCAACCCATCTCTTTATTCACCGCACAGGCTTGTGCTGCGAAGGCTTCGTTGGCTTCGATAAGGTCGAGGTCTGCAGGCTTCCAGCCTGCTTTTTGCAATGCAAGTTTACTGGCAGGAATCGGCCCACTACCCATGATAGCGGGGTCAACCCCTGCTGTTGCCCAAGAGGCAATCCGTGCTAACGGAATAAACCCGCGTTTTTTCGCTTCTTCCGCTGTCATTAATAAGACAACCGCCGCACCATCATTCAGCCCTGACGCATTGCCCGCCGTAACACTGCCTTCTTTATCAAACGCAGGGCGGAGTTTTTGCAACGCCTCAAGCGTTGTGCCGTGGCGGGGGTGTTCATCCGTATCAATCACCGTATCACCCTTTTTGCTTTTCATGGTAAGGGGAACAATCTCGTCTTTAAATTTGCCGGCCTTTTGCGCTGCTTCCGCTTTCTCTTGAGATGCTAACGCAAACGCATCTTGCTGCTCGCGGGTAATGTCCCATTTCCTTGCCACGTTCTCTGCCGTGATCCCCATATGGTAGTTATTAAACACATCCCACAAGCCATCTTTAATCATGGTATCAGCAAGGCTAGCATCGCCAAACTTTGTGCCATTGCGCAAGTTAATAAAATGCGGCGATTGACTCATGCTTTCCTGCCCGCCTGCAACAACAATACTGGAATCGCCATTCTTGATGGCTTGCAGCCCCAGCGCGACGGCGCGCAAACCCGACCCACACACTTGATTGAGTGTATAGGCGGTTTTATCAAAGGGAATGCCTGCTAACACGGCCGCTTGTCGTGCGGGGTTTTGTCCAACACCTGTCGTTAGCACTTGCCCTAAAATAACTTCCGATACATCTGCTGGGGCAACGCCTGTTGCGTGCAACACATCTTTGATAACCGCTGCGCCTAATTCCGCTGCGGTAAAGCCTTGCAGCCCCCCCATAAAACCCCCGATAGCGGTTCTTTTTGCAGCGACGATAACGATGTCTGTCATGGTATCTCCTTATTGATTGAGAATTTTCTATCATATGCCTCTATTCCGCGCAAGCAGAGAAAGGGGATTCGCTCGCAACTCTTGTATAAAGGATCTTTTGAGAGTATATCATTGCGTATGAATGATATACAACTTCATCTCACGGAAAATGCGGCGCGCCGTGTACAGTTTTTGCAACAACGCAAAAACAATCCTGCGCTGATGCTCCGCTTGATGGTGGAAGGTGGGGGCTGTTCTGGATTTCAGTATAAATTTAGTTTTGCGGAAAGCGCTACGCCAGATGATTGCGTTTTTGAAGAGCATGGGGTTAAGCTGTTGGTGGATGAAGCCTCTCTCGAATTCTTACAAGGCGTTGAAATTGATTACGCAGAAGCGATGATTGGCGCCGCGTTTCAGATTAAAAACCCCCTTGCAACATCGTCTTGTGGTTGTGGAAACTCCTTTGCAGTATAAAATAGCCAGTTGGAATGTTAATTCTGTAACAGCGCGACAAGAGCACTTGTTGCAGTGGATGCAACACTTTCAGCCCGATGTGGTGTTGCTTCAAGAACTTAAAGGCAGCGAGGCAAGCTTTCCATTTGCAGCGGTTGAGGCCTTGGGATATATCGCTGCCGTGTATGGACAAAAAGCCTATAACGGCGTTGCGATTTTAAGCAAACATCCGATCGCCCCTATCCAAAAAGGCATTCCTGACTTTGCTGATGACAACGCCCGTTATATCGAAGCTGTGATTGGAGGAAAATTCACTGTTGCCAGCGTTTATGTGCCCAATGGACAAGACCTAGATAGCGATAAGTTCGCCTATAAAATGTCTTTTTACGAAGCGCTCGCGAGATATTTATCAACAGTGCGCACAAGAGAAATGCCCTATATTTTAGGGGGTGATTTTAATGTGGCTCATCAACCACTTGATTGCTACGCCCCTGAAAAATTTAAAAATCGTCTGTTATTCTCACAACCAGAGCGGCACGCATTGCAGCGTTTGCTTAATCTTGGATTTACGGATACCTATCGCGTGTTTCATCCCGATATCCGTGCGTTTAGCTGGTGGGATTATCGCGAGGGACGCTTTGACAGGGACGAAGGCTTGCGGATTGATTATCTTTTTACGAATCCTGAAGCCACCGATGTATTGGTGGCGGGCGGCATAGACACCGCCCCGCGTGGATTATTAAAGCCATCTGATCACACACCCGTTTGGTGCAGTATTGCCCGATAATATCAATCGCATCGCAGCATCAGCTGCAAATCCGTTTGCGTGATTTTTAAAAATCTGTATGGTGCGGAACATGGTGAAAAACTCTCCCTTTCGTTTTATTGTTGCGGCATCATTGATGTTGTTTGTCTCCGCTTGTGCAGGGGATACAGCTTCGGAAGAACAAAAAGCGATTGAGAAGCTGCCTGTTGAGGCTTTGTACAATAAGGCACTGGACGCTTCTGTAGAGGGGGATCTTGTCAAGGCCGCAAAGCTGTTTGAAGATGTAGAGCGTCTCTATCCCTATTCAAAATGGGCAACACAAGCGCAAATGCTGTATGCGTATACGCTGTATGATGATCAACGGTATGAAGAAGCTCTCGTCGCTTTAGACAGATTCATTGAGTTGCATCCCGCACACCCCGATGCGCCCTATGCCTACTACCTCAAAGGATTGTGTTATTATGAGCAAATTTCGGATGTGGGTCGTGACCAAAAAATGACGCAAGATGCGCTTACTGCTTTTCAGCAGGTGATTCGGCGGTTTCCTGACTCAAAATATGCCCGTGATGCAAAACTCAAAATGGATCTTACGCTTGACCACTTAGCGGGTAAGGAAATGGAAGTAGCACGGTTTTATCTGGAGCAGCGAAATTACTTAGCGGCTATTAATCGTTTCCGTGTGGTTGTCGATACATACCAAACAACACCCCACGCCGCAGAAGCCTTGCATCGCTTGACAGAATGCTATCTCGCCCTCGGCTTGCGGGAAGAAGCAAAACGCAATGCGGCGGTATTAGGCTATAACTATCCAGGGACTGACTGGTATCAGTATAGCTTTGATTTGTTGCAAAATGCGGGGGCAAAATAATACCAATCCGGTAACTCCCTAGCTACTATTCAAGGCACGAGGCACGAGAAAAAGAAAGAGTACCAAAATAGCCCCTTCTTTTTCCTCGCGCCTCGTGCCTCGTGCCTTTTAGCAAGAAGTCATGGTAGGTGGGTAGTTACCCAATGCGCTTAAATTCCTAAAAGG
>JBILKT010000124.1:0-5353 GCA_044376545.1 Alphaproteobacteria bacterium | reverse complement strand
AACACTCCAAAAAGAAAAATTTTCCCTAAAAATTACCTGAAAGCCGCCTTTTTCCTTGTTCTTAGCCGATGTTGCCCAAACAGCAAAGCGCATTAACATGCTGATATATAACAATATTATTTTTTTTACACACCACGCATAAAATAATTTCTGCAACACAGGATGGCTTGAAAGCCGCACTTTTCCTGCCTCTCAGCCGATTTAGCGTGCGCATAAAAACACGATAACATATTGATTTATAATAATATTATTTTCTCGTACACCATGCATAAAAAAATATTTGCAACACAGGATGGCTTGAAAGCCGCACTTTCCCTGCCTCTCAGCCGATTTTTTGTGCTTGGTAGTGCCAATTATCTATTTGATATATAACAATAAAATTTTTCGTCATAAAGCGCACACAAAAATATTTTTTTTGCAGGATGGCTTGAAAGGCGCACTTTTCTTGCCTCTCAGCCGATTATTAGCAGTTGCATGCCTAAGCAAAACTGCCTATCTTCAGGGCATGACAAAAAAAATCATGATTATTGCGGGGGAAGCATCGGGCGATCTCCTAGGCGCACGGCTGATGACAGCCCTAAAACAGCATGCAAATGAACCCATTTCCTTCTCAGGGGTTTTTGGCACGCAAATGCAGGCAATAGGCGGCTCTTCGCTGTTTCCGATGGAAGACTTAAGCGTGATGGGACTCGCAGAAGTTCTTCCCCACATCCCCAAAATCCTGAAACGCTTGCAAACTGCGGTTGACCACGTGATTTCTACCCAACCGGACGTTGTGATTACCATCGACTCTCCGGGGTTTTCTTTCCGCCTCGCAAAAAAACTTAAAGCATTGAAAAACAAGGGAAAGCTAAAGGTAGTACTGATTCACTACGTTGCTCCCAGCGTGTGGGCATGGAAGCCAAAACGCGCTGAAAAAATAGCACTACTTTACGATAGACTCCTAACACTCCTCCCCTTTGAACCGCACTACTTCACCCCGCATGGCTTGAGTACTACTTTCGTTGGACACCCGTTGATCGAAGTGGAACTACCGCCGCTCAGCCAAAACATTTTCCGCACCACCCATAGTATTTCGCCCTATTGCCACGTACTCGCCCTCTTGGCAGGCAGCCGAAAGGGGGAAATTACCAAGCTTCTGCCCGTATTTTTAGAGACGGCAGAACGCCTTGCAAAACGCTATGCAGGACTGCAAGTAGTGCTGCCAACGCTCCCGCATCTTATCCCCTTACTCAAAAAACTCACGCAACACAGTGCACTACCGCTGCATATTATCAGTGATCCTGCAGAGAAATATCCCGCGCTCCAAACCGCAACGGTAGCGCTAGCGGCGAGTGGTACAGTCAGCCTAGAGCTAGCGCTCTGCCAAACCCCCACAGTGATTGGCTATCGGCTCAACGCCCTCACTGCTGCCATTGTGAAAAGGGTAGTGCAGGTGAAATATGTGAGTATCATCAACTTACTCTTAAATAAGCCTGTGTTCCCTGAGCACCTGCAGGAAAATTGCACCGTGGAAAACCTGAGCACTACCGCGCAGCATTTCCTTGATAATCCCACAGCGCGCGAAGCCTTTCAGCAAGACTGCCAGCGTGCCTTGGCGATGCTGCACCCCGAAGGGGGTATCAGCCCGAGCGAAAAAGCAGCGGGCGTTGTGTTAGGAAAAATAGGGTAGTCCTAAGAGCTTGTCCCGAAACTAACGTGCAAGTTTAAAATTGGTCTTTTTGGCTGCAAAATCACCCCAAAATAGGAAAAATACTCCAGTATATCACGCTATTTTGGGGAGATTTTTCGCTCAAAAATCTCAACTTTCTCCTTGCACGTTAGTTTCGGGACAAGCTCTAAACGAGTAGTGAACGTTTTGGATTTTTATTAGGTTGCAACAGCAAAGCCCAAAACCCCGTCTTCATGACGGGGGTCTGCAAGAATATTTTTCCCAGACCCCGTTATAAAAACGGGGTGACGATTTGCACTCGCGGCAGGCACTACTCCCACTCAATCGTTCCGGGTGGCTTACTCGTAATATCATAGACAATGCGGTTGATACCCTGCACCTCGTTAATGAGGCGAGTGGCAACGCGCCCCAAAAAGTCATGCGGGAAGGGGAAGTAGTCCGCTGTCATGCCATCGCTGCTGGTGACCGCCCTGAGCGCGCAGACATACTCATAGGTGCGACCATCGCCCATCACGCCCACGGTTTTGACAGGAAGCAATACCGCAAATGCCTGCCAGATAGTGTCATACAGTCCTGCACGGCGAATTTCGTCGATATACACCGCATCGGCCTCTTGCAGAATAGCGATTTTCTCAGGCGTAATCTCTCCCGGAATGCGGATTGCCAACCCCGGTCCAGGGAAGGGATGCCTGCCCACTAGCGTATCGGGTAGTCCCAATTCGCGCCCCAACACCCGCACTTCATCTTTGAATAATTCGCGCAAGGGCTCAATCAGTTTCAGGTTCATGCGTTCTGGTAGTCCGCCCACATTGTGATGCGATTTAATGGTAACGCTGGGACTACCATCAAACGAGACCGACTCAATCACATCAGGATAGAGGGTGCCTTGCCCAAGGAAGGTGGGGCGTTCTAGACCTGTTGCAATAATAGCACTTGATTTTTTTGTGTTTATGAGTATACTTTTCTTATCCCCGCTATTGCTTTGGGCGTTGAGATCGAGGGTTGATAGAATTCTATCAACATTCATCGTAGCGGGGTACTTCCGCATAGAAACAGTGCACAACTCTTTGTTCCCGTTGCGTATTTCCTCTAAATACAGCGTTGAGTTATCTTCTAGCGTTTTTAAGTAAACGATTTGTTCTTTTCCTAGTTTGCTGATTGTCCCAAACACCAATACATCTGGCGATTGCAGGATTTCGGGGATTTTCTGAAAATCAACAGGTTTGATAACAATTTGTCCACGACTTTTCTCGATTGCCTCATTTCCATGGTGTTTGAAAATATGACGCACGGCCGAGGTGTCAATGGCATGCTGATAGTCGTGCAGGTCAAAGCCACGGTGCGCGGCTTGTTCTGCTAGCCACGGAGAGATTGCCCCTAAATGTTGGCAAGTATGCGCATTGCCCGCCGCAGTGGTTGTTTCGAGTACGGTGGCGATTGCCTTTTTAGGCGTTTCGGTTATTGCATCCGCCGCCGTAATCTTCTCCGCCTCACGCTCGAACAACTCAATAAAAGTAGCACCGATAATTTTGCGCTTTTGTTCGGGATCGGTAATACCCTTAAGACGACCAAGGAATAATGCGCCGGCATCAAGGTGAATCAGCGGGATGTTGTAGTGATTTTTGAACAGGTCTACCACTTGGGTGGCTTCGTTTTTGCGGAGTAGTCCTGTGTCCACAAAGACGCAGGTGAGCTGGTCTCCAATCGCTTTGTGCAGCAACACGGCGGTAACAGAAGAATCAACCCCACCTGAAAGACCGCAGATAACTTTGGAGCTACCGACTTTTTCGCGAATTGCTGCCACTTCTGTTTCCAAAAACGATGCCATTGTCCAATCGCCCGCACAGCCGCAAATCGTATGCACAAATTGCGAAAGTAGTGCTGCCCCATCGGGGGTGTGCACCACTTCAGGATGGAACTGTACGCCGTAGTACCGCCGTTTTTCATCTGCGATGGCGGCAAAGGGTGCGCCTTGGCTGGTGGCAATGGCGGAGAAGCCCGTGGGGAGTTTTGTTACTGCATCGCCATGGCTCATCCATACAGGGTGGGTAGTGCTTTTCTGCCAAGCGGCAGGAAAGAGGGGGCTTTGGGTGGTAATACTAATATCTGCACGTCCGAATTCTCTGGCAAAATCTTTGCCTGTTTCAGTGGCTAGTTCAACAGTATGACTACTCTCCACCACGCCGCCGAGTTGCGCGCACAGTGTTTGTTGCCCATAGCAAATGCCAAGCAGCGGTACGTCTAAATCAAAGACAATCTGCGGCGCACGGGGGCTTTTCGCGGTAGTGACAGAGGCAGGCCCGCCAGAGAGAATAATCCCTTGCGGGTTGAAATTGTTGATTTTTTCAGGGGCAACATTATAGGGAAAAATCTCGCAATACACGTTTGCCTCGCGCACACGCCGCGCGATAAGTTTGGTGACTTGCGAACCGAAATCAAGGATGAGAATTTTTTGCATAACTCTATTAAATGAGGAAAGATAGACAGAAAAGCTTATTTAGCTTGACTAATATTTAAAATTATGATTTATTTGTTGGTAGTGCAGTGGAATTTAGGTAGAGACCATAAATCATCACAGCATGAATGTAAAGGATGCCTTCTGCGCGCAAATAGATGTGCCTAGAAATTATATTGTATTTTGCAATTATTTTATTTGAAGCCGAATTTTATGGAATACATACCACCACCACCATCTCCTCCCGCTGACGTGCGTAGCGCAGAAGAGCCTAACGCGTTATCACGGGGATTTCTTGACACTACTGCTACACAATGGCAGAAATCGAAACTGCAGATTGATCCTAAAACAGGGCTGAGCACAGTAGTTTTAGAAGACATACTGCGTGATATCAGAAAAATGCCTCCAGAGGCTCAGCCGTACTTGCAAGAACTACTAACAAGACCATTCAGTTATTTTGTTGAGGAAGATCCCACAGCGGAAATGGGTAAGCCTGCCCCTGCTATCCATGTTGATTTCTCGACAACCAGGGCAATCGCATTAGGAATTTTATTCCTTTAAAAACAATATGTTACGCGATAGGCTTTAATGTTAAAATTCTGAAAAACCATTATTTTTCAATGAGTTATTTTTTCTAATGCAATCGCCCTGCTCGACAACCCCCATTGAACCACGCACCTATGCAATTACCCTGACGGTCGAAGGGCAGGAAGAAAAACAAGCAACAGTGCTGGTGATTTTTTCACAAGATACTCCCGAAAAAAACGAGCAAGCTCTACAAGAAATTGCAGCTAGCTTGCGACTATTTGTTGATGCCTCTCCAAGTATCATTGGACAAGAAATAAAACGGTATCTCAAAGCATTACAAGAACTGAAAAAACAAAATTTGGTGAATCCATGGATGAAAACGCCACCCCTGTTAACGATTTTTAACACCGAGAATCGGCATAAGACGGGTTGTGTGCCTAACAGGGTGGCAGGGGGGGGAGCATTGTTCTAGATGCTCAAGAAATTGATGGTACGTTTTACTTAACGCTTTCCCCTGATGGAAAGGGGACGTTAACTCCCGTTCGTTCTCCTCAATCAAGCGCAGGATTAGGCTTTACTTTTCACCACGAACTGGTGCACTGTTGGTGGGGAGTAACCGCTAATAAAGAACGCCTACAGCAGGATAGTGATACACTTGCTAACATCACAAAAAAACAACAACCAGCAAAAGCAGAGGG
>JBILKT010000123.1:0-5359 GCA_044376545.1 Alphaproteobacteria bacterium | reverse complement strand
GCTATCTCAATTGCCTTAGGCAGTTTTTTGCTAGGTTGGCTCACGGCAGTGCCAATCGTCAAAAAAACAAGGCACTCTTAGCAAGAAGAAGCTCAATTAAAAAAGTGTTGCCGTTAACAACTCCCCCCCCCCTCTCTGTGCAGGGGGTTCTTTTTGACAGGATAATACCCTGTCTCCAAAATCTAATTCACCGCACTCAACTTCTCATTTTTCAACCGCGTGCGATACCCCTCCAAAAAATTCTGGAACGCTTGAATTTCGGCAAAACGGGCGGAAATTTCGCCATAATTTTTGAAGCTTGTATCATTGGGGGTTTGCGCCACCAGCTTGAACAGCTCGGCGTAGGGCGTGCCGCCCATGGCTGCGCCATAATCTTTTTGCAGCTGCTCAAGATCTTTAAAGGATTGATTAAAGGCGAAAGCAAGCGCAAGATTCAGGATTGTTTGCGCTTGATCATCTTCAAGCGTCGCGCTGCCTGCAGGTGTTGTTAAGAACGTGCGCAAGGTGACAATCAGTTGTTCGTAATTCTTCTGCGCCCAGAATATTTCTGCCCGTAGTTGACGCGCGTTGACGCTATTATCGCCCTCTAGGAGCTTTAAGGCATCGGGATATTTTTCCTGCATCATTAACGCACGCGCTTTTAAATGCAGCCGCTCTTGCGTCAGTTCAGGTGATAATTCTTCTTCTACCGCTGAAATTTCGAGGGCCTCTAGGGCATTACCCGCATTTTTATCGAGCAGGGAAATAATCGCCAACCGTGCGCCCACCCGCGCCCGTTCTACGCCACTTAACCGTTCTTTAATTTGATGCAATAATAAATCACTCGCGCGATCAAGTAAATCAACGGCAACTAGCCTATCGGCAAGCTGGCGGATCATCTCATCGCCTGTATCATCTGTGGGGGTAAGGGTGCGAAATTCATCAAACAAGGCGAGTGCCGTCAACGGGGGCATCGTATCTGCCCTGCTCTCTAGGTAGAGCTCTTTGAAGGTATCTTGTAGCTGTTTTTCAACGGCGGCTTTTTGGGGATGTTCGGGAAAGCGGCTGATGGTCAAGCGCAGCACCCGCATGCCCCGCCGATAGTCGTTTTGCTCTAAGTATAAAGAGCCAAGACGTTCTAATACATCAAACTCAAAGCTATCGCCACGCCATGCATAACGCAGCCGATCAAGGCGCGGAATAGCATCATTGATCTCAATATCTTTACGTGCAAGCTGCAGGGCAATCAATGCCAACTCTGACCGTGTTCGCGCCCATTGATCAGGGCTATTCACCAGTTTTTTAAGCAGCTTAATCGATTCAAAAAATTTCCCCTGTGTGCTCAATAACCGCGCATGCAAATAGGCAAGGCGTTCTTTTTGCGCGGGGGTAATGTCCATTAATGAAAGACTATCCAAAATTTGCGCTGTCTTCAGCGTGTCTTTGTCAGCAAGGTATGCCTCCACTATCGGAATTGCCAATGCCACGGCAGCGCGCGGCGGATAGGACGCAGGAATGCCCGCAGCCAGTCTAAGTTCCGCAAGGGCTTCCGTTTTTTTGCCTAAACGCGCAAAAATTGCACCCCGCCACAAGTGAATTTCAGGATAGGAGGCGAATGCCTCGTCGTTAAAATAGTTTAAGGCCGCTGCGGGATGTCCTAGCAAATACTGAATCGCCCCGTTTAAGAATTTTATGGGGAGGCTTTGCGCTGCTTTTGCATCATCGCGCACGATTGCATCTGCAATGCCTTGGGCTTCATTTAAATATTGATACGCAAACAAAAATTGCGCTAATTCAAGGCGACGGGGGCTTCTTAAACTGATAGGGGCTTCAGAAATCGCCCGTGCAATACGTTGTTTTTTCGTAAAGAAATCATAGGCGCTATCCTGTCTCCACCGCTCGCTATCAAGCAAAATTTTTTGATCGCTCGGCAAAAATGGATTGATTTTATTATCTTTGTTGAGTGTTGCTGAAATTTGTAGTCCCACTGTACTTGTAATTGCCAAGCCCCCTTTTGTAGGGACAACTAAGACATTTTCGCTCTGCGGGACAATCGCAAGGCCCTGTGGGGTTTGCAGCAGGGTGAAATCAGGAAAACGCCGCTCTTTAATATTTCCATGGATTGCGCTGATAGCAGGGGCGAGCCACACATAATCCCCCACGTTGGGATCAAAGAGTTTTAGGGGCGTTTCTAAGGAGGGCAGCCCTAGCAGGATGCGGGGTGTTGGTACGGCAAGGGGTTCTGCAACAACCTCAACGCTTACCTCAGGGCGCACCTCTTGCGGACGAATATCCACGTTCCATGTCGTGCCTTTGCGCCACAAGCTCAAATTCATATGAGGGGGGATTTGCAGGCGAATGATCGTGGCGTTGTTCTGCACGGGGCGTTGCTCTAAAAACGTGAGGAACGGCGGCGGTGCGCCTCTAATTTCACTAAAATCTAGACGCGCAGGACGATTAAAAATGAGCCAAGTGTAGCCAGCGCGTTTGAAGACGGCGGCGGCGGTATCTTGTTGCCACGGAAAGCTGAGATTCAGGGCGTTTGCGCCCAAATTTGCCTTGACATTTAAAGTGATCGCATCAAGCGGTGCAATGTCTGGAGAGGCAGGCTTTACAACGCCTTCAGCCGATTCTTTTTGTTTATCCGTTTCGTGTAGAGGAGATGCCTCGAGAGGCGCAGTTTCTTTAGGTTTTAATTCCTGATTTTTTACTAATTGCAGGCTGGAAGGCTTGTTTTCTGCAGCTTTCAGGGCATCTTGTGTTTTTGATATTTTTTGTGGTGTGGGTGTGCTTTTTTCCAATACAGCAGAGGGGAGTTTTTCTATCGGCTCCAAAGCCTTTATCTCTGCGGATTTCAAGGTCTTTTTTGTGTCTGCTACAAACACATCAAGCACCACTTTGTTGGCATCAACAGTGAACGTCTTGAGATCCGCTATTTCCTTGGCTGTGGTGAGAATTATTGTTGTTGCCGCATCCTCATTGTGCAAAATTTTTATATCCCTGAAAGCCTCAGAAAGTGGGCGTTTCATCGTGTTTTGCGGAATGTCTGTTTTTTTATCAAAGCGAATCGTAATGTTTTTATCGTGTCGCGTCACGCTAAAATGGGGGAGCGTTTTCCATTCAAACACCGCACGGCTATAGGTGGGATGATCGCCAAAACGCACACGCACTGTCTCGGCAGCCACCGCAACGGATGCGCTACACATCAAGAATAGTACAGTAAAAAGCCGCAAAATCATGTTGTTATTATTGTTGGATTGCAGGGTGGCTGATGTTGAAGGGGATACTACCGCAAGCAAAAACAAAATGCTACTTGTAAATGAATAATAAATATTGATATTAATATTATTTAATAGCTTTTCGTCGGCGAAAGCATGCCCCCCCGTCACGCCCCTTCCGCAAACCATCCCACGGCGGGGCAAATGGCGCGCGAGGTATCCCCGCCTAAAAACGCTAACAGCGTCGCGACACTGGGAGAGTCGCCGAACTCTTGTTCAACAGACATAATGTTTTCTTTCAGGGTATGCGTTTGGCGGAATAACACAGGGAAGGCATGGCGCAGCGTTTGCATTTCTTCTTTAGAAAAGCCGCGCCGTTTTAAGCCCACAAAGTTAATGCCATGCACTTTGGCGCGTTCACCCATGACGGTGGCAAACGGCACCACATCACTTTCCACGGCAGACATGCCGCCAATCATCGCGTGCGTGCCAATCCGCACCCATTGATGCACGGCGGATAGGCCGCCAATCACGGCGAAATCTCCCACCACTACGTGCCCTGCTAAGGCAACATTGTTAGCGAGGATGACATGATTGCCTATCACGCAATCATGTGCCAAGTGCACGCCCACCATTAGCAAGCAGTTGCTCCCTACTACTGTTTTCATGATACCGCCTGCCGTGCCGCGATGGATGGTAACATGCTCGCGAATAGTGGTGTTTTCACCAATTTCCACCGTGGCAGGCTCGCCTTTATATTTTAAATCCTGCGGCGCAAGACCGATGGCGGCAAACGGATACACGATGCACCCTGCCCCCAAAGTTGTGTGCCCCGAGAGCACAACATGGGAATGCAGCGTGACATTATCCCCTATCACCACATTTTCTTCCACGATGGTATAAGCACCAACGGTGACATTTTGCCCAAGACGGGCGTTGGGATGGACGATAGCAGTGGGGTGAAGGGTGTTGGTCATAGTGTTCTGGATGCAGTTTTTTGCAACCATATCCAGCAACCACCCCAAGCGCAAGTCACGCATTGTTTCGGTTTGTTACTGTATACCGGCGCTAGGTACGAGGCGCTAGGGACGAGGAAAAGAAAGAGGTCCCTTCTTTTCCCTAGTGCCTAGTGCCTCGTCCCTCGTGCCTCATACCTTGAGGATCAGAAGATGGCTGTAGCCAGACAGTTACATTATTTCTTAAACAGGCGTTCTTGCTGTCACCACCATCACGCCTGCCATTGCCCACGACACTGCAAGGGCAATCTCTTGTTGCTGTGCATAATACCCTGTATACCATGCCTGTACCGTATAGGGGGTGAGCGCTGCAGGCTCCTGCGTTTCTAGCGAATAGACGATAAGGGCGTCTGTTTTCATGGGTTTTTCTGGTCTTTTGCTCGTTGCCGTAACGGTTATCTCTCCTTGTTGCCAAGCAATCAATATTTCCCCGCCATACATCAACGCATCGGCGGCGCATAACACGATGTTAAACAAGAGTTTCTTCGCTTCTGGAGAAATATCCCCGTTGCAATGCGCAAAACGTATCGTGTATTTTTCTTCAAACTTAAAAAATGCATTCAGGGTGTGCTGGATACTGGACAGATCCATTCCCGCTGCCGCACCTGCCGTGCCAAAGCACAGTCGATACACCCGCATTCTTGCAGAGACTTGTGCAGCACTTTGCTTGACGAGCTGCAAGGCCTCTGCCGCCATCTCCCCTGACTCTTCTTCTAACAACTCCAAACCGTTTTCCGTTGCCCCTGCAGGACTCACAAGATCGTGCGTCATTTTAGAGAACAGCATTTCTGTCATTTGTAGAGAGATGATTGGACGAGAAGCAGACATAAGATTCTTTCTATACTGACTATACTGATCGCAACGTTTCGCTGGGGCGCCGCGCGGACTTTACCGCTTGCAAGATTTTTTTTGCAAATCTTCAGGTGCGAGCGGTATAAAGGCATTGCCATGAGTATACCGAACACATCGCAAGATTGTCAACAGAGCCTAAGGACGTGACGTTTGTGCACTGCACAATATTCTTGACTCATCACCAAGAAGCGCTACTATACCTTTTGCACAGGAAGAATGTGCAACGTTTCGCTGGGGCGCCGCGCGGGCTTTACCGCTCGCAAGATTTATTTGCAGATCTTCAGGTGCGAGCGG
>JBILKT010000122.1:0-5361 GCA_044376545.1 Alphaproteobacteria bacterium | reverse complement strand
AAAACAGCGTTTTTGTCCCTGATTTGGTAAAATGCCAAAAATAAAATCATTGAAAATCAATGTATTGCAAATTTTATAGGGGGCTGGGTAGTTACCAAAAAAGGGGGGTTTTTTGATCAAACCCCTTCAGGTAACGGAATCATTACCTCTCAAGTAAAAGCCATAGAGTATTCCTGCCCCTAGGCTTCCCCCCTCCCCCAGGGCGATTGCATTAGAAAAAATAACCAATTGAAAAATAATGGTTTTTCAGAATTTCAACATTAAAGCCCATCGCGTAACATATTGTTTTTAAAGGAATAAAATTCCTAATGCGATTGCCCTGCCCCCTCCCCCTATCACGCAACACTCTGTGTTGTGCTGACAGGGGAAGGAAGGGGACTTTAAAGCATACTCAGCGCACCAGAAGAATGTGCGTTTTTTTTCGCGCAAACGCCGCGCGGGCTTACGCCCCCCGCAACAACGCCCGCTGCACCAACAATTCGCCAATGCCATGCCCGCGTTTGGCGGTCACTTCCAGTTCTAAAAACAGCCCTAACAGCGTGTTCAGCCGCTCTTCTGAGCACTCTTGCACCAACTTGTCAAAGCGTTGCTCCACTTTGAAAAATACAGGCGGTTTTAAGATTTTCATCGCCACCGCCAACAGCTTGCCCTCTTGCTGCAAGGCTTTGACGTGTAGCAATCGCCCCACAAAATTCTGTAGCGAGCGCAACAGCACAATCTCATTCACCCCTTCAAACACCGCCTTGTCATATTCTGCCTGAATAGCCCCCCGTTTTTTTTCCACCACGGCAAAGCAAAACGCATCAATGCTAGACTGCATAACACTTGCAACACTCGCGATAACATCCTCTAAGGTTAAGGCAGTGCGGGGATAGGCATACAGCAACAATTTTTCCACCTCAGCGGCAAGCAAACCGCGCTCATTGTCGATTGCGCTGAGTAAATATTGTTGTGCAGGAACAGGCAAGGTCAAGCCTTTGGCTTGAAGTGCCTCTTGCAGCACCCGTTGCAGGGCTGCCCCTTCTTCCTTATAGCAAATCCAGCCTAAATACGTCGCGTGATTCTCATAGAGCAAGCGTAGGGAAGAGTTCTTTGCCAGTTCTCCTGCGGCAACAATCAGCAAACAATCTGCATCGGGTAATTTTGGCAAAAGGTCTTTCAGCGTGGCGGTGAGCTTATCGGTTGCCTCCAACACCCGCACCACTCTTTTTCCGCCCATCAGTGAGGGCGATAGCACCGCTGTTGCCAACGCTGCCTCATTATCTTTCAGCGTAGCAGGGGTCAATGTTTCAACGGCAAACGCATCGTTCACATCCGCGCACACCTGTTGCGTGAGCTGCTGCACACGGGCGCGAATTTGCGCCTCGTCATAGCCAAATACTAACACAGAGTGCACGTCTTTTGGCAGGGCTTGGGCATGGCGACCAGCGGCGGAATCGTTAATTTTCATATCGCTTGGTATACTAAATTTGCATAAAGCTGTAAATATGTTTCACGTGAAACATTGTTTTCACGGCAGAACTGAGCCAAATTTTCCAAAATCGGCGAAAATGAACAAAGGGTTAATTGCCTGTTTTTGCAGAGAAAAGGTTAATGCAAGAGATTTATTGTTCAAAAAACACACTAGGCTCAGGCGTTGGGCGCAAATCCATGGAAGAAGGGTTGGTCACACGCTCTAACGGCTTTGAACGCTTAGGCGTAGCGGCCTGTTGCGGGGCAGGCGGCGTGGCGGCGGCGGGCGCACCATTGCTATACTGTGCTGCTAAACGATTCAATGCTGCGGGCAATCCTTCATAGCCAATGCGTACGGTTGCCTGTTGCGGTTGCAGGGAGAGCACTTGCACGGTTGTGACGCCGTCTGTGCGTTCAAGTCGTTTCCTGATGCGTACCCAGTCTTGCATACTCTTCAGGGGAATTGTCAGGGTTTTTCTGGTGTTCACAGGGGTGTCAACGGCGTCAGAGGCGGCATCTGCCACCAGCGCTGCGCCGTCGGTTTTATCCGTTTCAGACTTATCTGTTTCTGGGGCGGTAGAATCCGTCTCGTTTGTCACCCGCTCCATTTTGCGCGGCGGGATTTGCATTGCTGCAAGCAGTTGCGGGATAGCCTTGGCGTAGAGTGCTTTTTTGTCGGTGGGATCTGGCAGGCCTTGTGTGCTAACGGAAAATAATTCCGGTTCATAGAGTTGTTTGCCAAGGCTGCGATTCAGCGCCACCGCCAGTTCCAATCCTTCAGGCTTTTCCTCTAGGGCTGCAATCGCCACAATCACAATTTTACTGCCATATTGAGCGGCAATATTTTGGAGGGCATCAAGAGTGCCGTTCTCGGCTGCGGCCGTGGAAAGCAGGGCGCCATCTTTGGCATCGGCTTTGGGTGTGATAAAACGCCCTGATACTGTTGTGCTTGGCAAATTTTGCAATGTAGCAAGCCAGTCGTTCTCCCGTTCCCACAAATACACGTTGTCGTTTTTCCTTAAGAGAGGAATCAGCAGTGGTGGCGTTTGCGCGTGTACACTATAAGAAATGTTATGTTGCGCTAAATAGGCTTTTACCATGCCTTTGTTCAGCTCAATCGTCATATCCGCGATATAGCGCACGCGAGAGGCACGTTCTTTATCTACGGAAACGGCGATAACATAGTTTTGCGCGTCTTCTAGGGAAATTTCAGGCAACCGCTCAAGGTCAGCAGGGTCAACAACCAATGTGAAAAGCTGTTTGAGGGCGAGTTGTTGCGCAAGCAGCAATGCCTTGTTTTGTGCGGCTGCCGCTGATTTTTCTGTCACGTCTACATGGACGTTTTGCACACTAAAAATATCGGGAGTATTCGTATCAGCTGCAAAAACCTGCCCCCCTGCTGTTAAGAGCACAAGCAAAAATAGGCTATAAAAAACAAAAGAGAGGTGAAAAGAGCGGGAATGTTTCATTGCAATTTTTTTGGAGGGTAATTAGTATGTCGAGTCACTATCGAGGTAGCAGTATTATTTTGCCATGACCTCTCTTAAGAAAGCACGACACTATGAACCACGACCCACACCCTTCGTCAAGCCCCGCGCCTGCTTCTGCGGGTGGATTATCGTATAAAAAATCTGGGGTGAATATCGATGCGGGCAATGCGTTAGTGGATCTTATCAAGCCAGCAGCAGCCAAAACGCGGCGTAGCGGTGTGACAACAGGCTTAGGGGGGTTTGGGGCAATTTTCGACATAAAAGCCACAGGCTATAAAGATCCGCTGTTGGTTGCCACCACAGATGGCGTGGGCACCAAAGTGAAAATTGCGGTGGAGTTGCGATCTTATAAAACCATCGGCTTTGATTTGGTGGCGATGTGTGTGAATGACCTTGTGGTACAAGGAGCAGAGCCATTATTTTTCCTTGATTATTATGCCACAGGGGGCTTGCAGCTTGACAGGGCTTCCACCATCATCGAAAGCATTGCCAATGGGTGTCTTGAGGCAGGATGTGCCCTCATTGGCGGTGAAACAGCAGAAATGCCGGGAATCTACCAAGGCATTGAAATTGACATTGCGGGATTTGCCGTGGGGGCGGTAGAACGGGGCGAAGTTATCACGGGCAAGAATATTCAAGCGGGAGATGTGGTGTTGGGCTGTGCCTCAACAGGGGTGCATTCGAATGGCTATTCACTGGTGCGAAAGGTTGTGGAGCATCTGAAGGCAGATTATTCTAAGCCAGCGTCTTTTTCGCCCCATCAGACCTTGGGCGAAGCGTTGCTCACGCCGACGCGTATTTATGTCAAAAGCTGTTTAGCAGCCGCAAAAACAGGTGATGTGCAAGGCTTTGTGCATATCACGGGCGGTGGGCTGATTGATAATATCCCGCGCGTGCTCCCTGAAGGGTTGGGTGTAGAATTGGATGCGAAAAGCTGGTTTATTCCCGAGGTCTTTAACTGGTTGCAAAAAAGCGGCAATATTCCTGCGATAGAGATGCTACGCACCTTTAACTGTGGTATTGGCATGGCGGTGATTGTGCGCCCTGATAAAGCAGCCGCTATAAAGACTTTGCTTGAGCAGCATGGCGAGGAAGTTTATACAATCGGGCAGGTTGTGCCACACGCGGCAGACAGAGACTATGTGCATTTTAATCATCTACCTGAGCAGTGGTGTGTTTGATGGGCGGGCTAAGACATAGATAATAAAACGTAACTACCTAACTACTCTTCAAGGTACGAGGGACGAGGCACTAGGTGCTAGGCACTAGGGATAAGGAAAAAGAAGGGACTATTTTGATACTCTTTCTTTTCCTCGTCCCTAGTGCCTAGTGCCTAGCACCTAGTGCCTTGAGGATCAGAAGATGGCTGTAGCTAGGCAGTTACAATAAAACAAAGGATTGAGTATGCGTTCTTTTTCTAAAAACCTTTTGGCATTGGGTGTTGTGTTGGCGCTGCCTGCCTGTGCGATGTTTGCCAGCGAGAATGCGACAATTGGTGCACCCGCAACCACAGAACAAGCGAAAAAAGAAAAAATGGGCAGCATCACGGGCGATAAGAACGGCTTTGTGTTGTTCGGTGGCAAGAAAAACAAAGCAGGGGAAGGCGCAGGCGGCATTGGCGTAAATGCCTATCTTTGGAAAGCAGCGATTCAAACCATTTCCTTTATGCCGATTAATTCTGCCGATCCGTTTGGCGGCGTGATTGTCACCGATTGGTATTCTGCCCCCGAAGCCCCTAATGAACGCTTGAAGCTCAATGTCTTTATTATGGATCAGGAGCTGCGTTCGGATGGTGTGAAAGTCTCTGTGTTCAAGCAAGTACGCCGTGGCACAACGTGGCAAGATGCGCCCGTTGCCAAGGAAACCCCCCGTGGGCTTGAGGATGCTATCCTCACCAAAGCACGGCAGCTGCGCGTTGAGGCGTTGCAGGCGCAGTAAAGAACCATCGCCTGTCATGCTGTGCTTTAAATCACTTATCTTAAATAATGAATGAAAATTTGTTGTTTACAATAACATAAAATACTGTATTGTTGGATGTAAGAGCCGCTATGAAAGCGCGTTCTTTTATTTGATACAGAGGAATATTTTATGGAAGATCATGATAATAATACAGTCTCCAATATCGTTCATGTGGAGACGATGCGATATCAACAAAATAAGGTAACTACCCAGCCCCCTATAAAATTTGCAATACATTGATTTTTAATGATTTTATTTTTGGCATTTTACCAAATCAGGGACAAAAACGCTGTTTTTGACCTCAAAAACTGGAAAATAGCACTCAGGCAAAAAATAAAATCATTCAAAATCAGTGTTTTGTGGTAACACCCCAGCCCCCCTATACAAAGGATATTTTTTAGAGTAGAGATGAAGGCATGGATGAACGTGACGTTAAGATTGCGGAGCAAGCGAAGCGGAT
>JBILKT010000121.1:0-5436 GCA_044376545.1 Alphaproteobacteria bacterium | reverse complement strand
TCTCAATATCCTTCAACAAAAACGTCCCAAAAATACCTCCATTCAAAGACTCATGCGGAAAGCTCTTATGAACCCAGATTTCCTATTGACTTTGTGTGTTTTCTAATGCGATTGCCCTGCCCCCCCCCCGAGCAAACCCCGTCATCACAACCACCAAAACAAAATTTTTTCCAAAAACATGTCCAAAAACATTTCGACATAGTTGCCGCTACTTCTGCAGCACTGGTTACGGGAGGTATTAAAGCCTTTCCAGCTTGGCTTGACTTTCACAATGCGAGACGTTTAGGCGGGCAGGCGTTGCTGGAACTAGAAAACGGGCAAATCCATCACACAACCTCCGCTGGTATAAACACATGGTTTCAGAATGTACGCGACTCGAGTGGCGGGCAATTCGTTTACGATAACTATGCCTCACCAACAGAAAACATTGAAGCCGCCAAGCAGGTTGTGGCGAAAATGGCAAATGGTTCGGATGCGCTGGGAAATGCAGCAGGGAGTGTCTTGCATGCTGCAGGGGAAATATTTGCTGTTGCTGCAGCGCTACAGGCAGGGGTGAAGATTGCCGAAGATGTCAGACAAGGCAAAGTTGTTACTGTGGATAACGGAATCAGGTTAGCACAAATAGGGAGTGCGTTCCTCGCACCGCAATTAGCGCCTTATCTTGCTGTAACACGGAGTGTCGAGTATCTCAGCAGAATAAAAACACGAGAAGAACTCGCAAGTAAATTAGAAAAAATTGAACAGAACCAACAAGCCCTCAATCTGTCTGGTGGTCGGAAAATATTATCGAATGGAAAATGGCTTGCGGTGGCAGGGGCGGTAGAGACTTCGCGGGTTTTAAACAACTGGAGAGGCAACGCAGGAAACATCGCTCAAGATATACGTGCGAAGTTTCAAGGCGCAAGCCAGAACCAACAAGCATTGTTGTTGCAAGAACCGCAAGAATTGTTTAGCCATGAACAGGGTGTTACGATATTCAAGGGGATTCGTGCTGCAGATGATCTAGAAAAGAGGTATGAGGAATATGATAATAGCGCGTTCACAGACGCAGCGAGCACATTATATGAAGCAGCATCTGAAACAGCGGAACCGCTTACGTCTGAAATGGTTCAGAAGTTAGCACTTTTACGTGTCAACGCAACAGCTTCAACAGATCAGGAAGCCGCCGCTATTGTCTTGGCAATTGATGCCATTACTACAGCAAATGACAATATTACGGCTTCTACAGTAACAGCAAACGCACCAGCAAAAGAAAAATCAGTGAAACCTGATGAAGCAGCAGAAAACACAATCCATGTACTTGCTTTTAATCTTTTAGCAGGGCGACCTAAAACCGCCTAATCCCGCGCATTATACCGCGTTTTTGCAAGGTTCAGCGTTTCCACAATAATTTTCCCCACTTCGCCCCCATCGCCTTTAATGCGCTCGCGCACCACCGCTTGAATGGATTCAATGTGCGCGTGAATAAGCTCTATAAAGCGCTCATCTGGCTTTACATCAATTTTGGTATAATTGAACAGTGATTTGCCAAACTCTGTGACCAGCGGATAGCCAAACGTGCTTCCTTGCCCCCGCAATTCGTGGGCAAGGGTGTTGATAATCCTAAAATATTTCCAATGATTTTTGGGCTGTTCTTTTAATGCAAGGTGCGTGGTTCGTAGAAAACTCACCGTGTCTTTCACCCAATCTGCATAATCAGCTTCCATGGAGACAAGTTCTTCGGCTGCTGCTTCCAGCAAGGCTTCATCAATCGCAAACGGCGTCGATGCTTGCCCTAAACCGCCGACTAAATCGCGCAATTTATTCGGCACGCGCAGATAATAGGCTTTAATTCCCTCTTTAAAGGTGCTGGGAATTTTGCCATTATGGATAATCTCAATATTTTCTTTGGTTGCGGTGCGCCTGTTTTCTCCCTTGATAGGAATCTGATGTCTCCGTCTATCAGGCCCAAAATAGTCTTTTGTATAAATGTAATGACGCGGCTTATCAATCAATGCCGTAAGTTTTGTCGCAATTGTATTAATCGAGAAAGGTTTGGCGAGAAACTCGTTCGCGCCTAAATTTCGCGCTTCCATCACCTTATCCGCTTCTGCAATGGCGCTTATCATGATAAACGGCAGGAATTTGTTGGGGGAGTCTTTGTGTCTGCGAATCCATCTTAACAGCATCGCGCCATCAACAGGAGACATCACCCAGTCACAAATCACCAAATCCAACCGCTGCACCCCCGATTTTTGCGGATGGGTGTGTATTTCCTTGATGATAGTAATTGCCTCAGCGCCATCTGCTGCATGGAGAATTTGCCGCACGTTCAGCGACCGCAATACACGCCCCAAGAGTGTACGCATAAACTGGTTATCGTCCACAATAAGGACAGAGAGGCGCTCTAAATCAAATGTCGTCATAATGTAACTCCCTAGCTGCTCTTCAAGGCACGAGGCACGAGGCACTAGGCACGAGGAAAAGAAAGAGTATCAAAATAGTCCCTTCTTTTCCTCGTGCCTAGCCCCTAGTGCCTCGTCCCTTGAGGATCAGAAGATGACCGTAGCTAGGGAGTTACGTCATAATGAGGATGAGGATTGTTTTTTCTTTGGTGGTGCTAAACAAGTAATGATGCGGGGAAATCTTCTGAAGGTTGACACAACAGAGTCCGTCACCCCGTTTTTATAACGGGGTCTGGAATGATTATTGACCAGACCCCGTCATAAAGACGGGGTGACGTTCGCATCGATGGAAGTTTTTTTAAACCCCGTCATAAAGACGGGGTGACGATTTTTTATCATCATTACGCCTACACCACTACACTTTCTTTGTAAGCTATCACTGATACAAAATAGACGCACAAACTGCTAGTAAAAAAATAGCCACCCTCACAAAAGACCTAAGCTATTGTAAAGCCTCTAAGTTTTTTTGCGCTAAAATGGCTGCATCGGTTGTTGCATCCAAGGCAATCGTCTTTTGCCAAGCCTGTTTTGCGGCATCATGTTTGCCTTGCATTTGCAGTAACGTTCCCTGCTCTAGCCATGCCACTTGCAGCTTAGGGTTGGTGTTGAGAGCGGTTGTAATATCCTTTTGCGCCGCTGGCACATTGCCTTGCAGGCGATAAATATTCGCACGGAAGGTGAGTGCTTCGCCCTGTCGCGGATTTTCATCCAACACCGTGTTTAAATCATGCAACGCCTCTTGATAATTTTGCAGTGAGGCGTAGGCAAGCGCACGGTCAATCCGATACTGTTCATTGTCCTTCACCACAATAGCGCGGCTCAGCATATCAATCGCTTTTTCGGGCTGTCGTGCCAACAGCGTTGCGTGGGCTGCTTGCGCCATCATTCTGGCGCGTACCTCTTCCGGCAGGGGGGCATCTGTGGCGCTAATTTGCAGGAATACATCCGCTGCATCGGTATATTTCTGCAAGCCCACCATGGCGAGCGCACTGCAATGCGCAGCCCCAATGCCGCCGCCGATGCTCATCCAATACGCCGCCGCTATCATCGCTTTATCAGGCTTTATTTTCACCAGCTCAAGACACGCCTTATATTCCTTTTCGTGGTCAGGGGGCACGGGCACTGTTTGCGCGTGGGCTACGGGTGATACAAGGAAAAAACAGAGAATTAAAAGGGAGAGAGCGGTTTTCATAGCGTAAAAGCCTTGTGGCGAGCCTTGATTTTTCCACAAATCTAGACTAGCTGTTTCAAAATGGCTATTAAAAAACTGTTTTGCTTTGGCTTGGGCTATTCTGCCCAATATATCGTGCGGGATATCGCGCGGGATTGTATCAAGGCGGGGGTTAGCGTTGTGGGCACCACGCGCACCCCTGAAAATCGCGCACGGCTCCTGCAACAGGGTTTTTCTGACGTTGTATTGTTTGACGGCAAAACCCCCATTCCTGATTTTTTAGCGGCGCATGACGATACAAGCCATGTATTATGTTCGATTGTTCCAAACGCACACGGTGATGCAGCATTTATCCATCACGTTGAGGCTCTCAACGCCCTGACACATTTGGAGTGGACAGGGTATCTGTCCACAACAGCGGTTTATGGCGACCATCAGGGCAACTGGGTGACGGAAGACACGCCCGTTGCGCCAATTTCGCCACGGGCACAGCATCGTGTGCTTGCAGAAAAGCAGTGGCTCTCGTTGAATATCCCTGCAAATATTTTTCGCCTTGCAGGGATTTATGGGCACGGACGCAGTGCCCTAGAGCGCGTTAAAGACGGCACGGCACAGCGCATTTATAAAGCAGGGCATGTTTTTTCCCGCATTCACGTTGAAGATATTGCGCAAATTGTTTGTGCCTCTATGCAGGGCGGGCGTAACGGGCGGGTTTATAATTGCGCGGATGATGACCCCGCCCCGCCGCAAGAGGTGATTGAATATGCAGCAACCTTGCTGGGTATGCCTATCCCGCCGCTGATTCCTTATGAACACGCGGTTCTCTCCGACATGGCGCAAAGTTTTTATGCCGAGTGCAAACGGGTGGATAATACCCGTGTTAAACAAGAATTGGGGGTTGTGTTGCGCTATCCGACTTATCGGGAAGGATTACAGGGTCTGAAATCAGAAGCCTGAAGCCAGAAATCAGAAAAATCATTTTTTCTTTTTTCTGGTTTTCGTCTTCTGGCTTCTAGTTTCTGATAAACCACAGCCCCGAACAAAATACGCAGGTTTCCTCACAGATTCTTGCGTCTCTCACCAGAGTTGTATAGATTTCTGAGGTTATGCCGCACAGTACCCCGCATCAACCCCTCGTGAGTATGATTGTTCGCACCCAACAGGGGCGGCAGGAATTTTTGCGTGAAGCACTCGATTCTCTAAAACGCCAAACGTTCAAAAATTTTGAAGTGTTGATTGTCGAGAATGGCAGCCACACATTGGCAGACCTCATCACACTTTACAAAGCCGAAGCCCCACAGCTTTTTTTGCGCTATATTCCCTTAAGCAAAACCAATCACAGCAACGCAGGCAACGTGGGCTTAAGCAAAGCACAGGGGCAGTATATAGGGTTTTTGGAGGATGATGCGCAGGTGTTTCCCGAACACCTGAGCGTGCTTGTAAAAGCCCTTGAGAACCATGATGATGCCCCCGTTGCCTATGCTTTTGCGGAGATTCGCGAAACGATTGTACAGAAATTGCAGCCGCTTCAATACGAGGAAAAGCGTATATTTGTCCCCAAAAGTTATGCGGCTGATTTTTGGCAGAATCTTTTGAGCCATAACTTTATCGCCCCGCAAGCTGCCCTGTTTCGCCGTGAGTTGTATGACCATTTCGGCGGCCTACACGAACAACTTGGCAGCCTAGACATGTGGGAACTGTGGCAACGCTATGCCCAAACGGGGATGTTTTATGCGGTGCAGTCTCTCACCTCGTTTTCCCGTAAGCCTTTTTTTGCGGCGGATTTGAGCTATCGCTATCGTACAACACACCATTACACCC
>JBILKT010000120.1:0-5473 GCA_044376545.1 Alphaproteobacteria bacterium | reverse complement strand
ACTTGTGCGTTAGTTTCGGGACAAGTTCTAAGAGACCTAGCCGCTGCTCCAACGCCCCACACAGTATTTGTCCCAGCGTGATGTGCATTTCTTGAATGCGTGCCGTGGTGGTGGATGGCACAATAAGTAGCGGATCAGCAAGACCGTGGAGAAGCCCCCCTGTTCCGCCAGTAAACGCTGCAGCAACCGCCCCCCTATCTTTTGCGGCTTTAAGACCAGCAACCACATTCGGGCTTTTGCCACTTGTCGAAATCCCAATCACCACATCCTTGTTGCTGCACAAGGCTTCAACTTGCCGTGCGAACAGATGCTCAAACGAATAATCATTGCCAATGGCAGTGAGCGCGGAAGTATCGGTGGTAAGTGCAAGGGCGGGAATGGGTTTGCGATTTTTGCTGTAGCGGACGGTAAGTTCGGTGGCAAGATGCTGGGCATCTGCTGCACTCCCCCCATTGCCAAAAAAGACAATTTTTCCGCCGTTGTGATAGGCATTTTCACAGGCGGTTAATAACTCTAAGAAAGGCTGTTCCACCGCTTGGAGTAGCGTTGCCACCACCGCTTGATGCTCAAGAATTTCTGTATGGAGATATTTTTTTGCGTCTATCATCCCTCAAATATGCGGAAAACGGCGTGTTAAACAAGCAGATAATCCGCTTGACGCAGAAAATAATTTTCTGTAGTTGTTATTCCCCTAATCTGAAGGAATACACATTATGGCACGTCGTTGTGAATTAACTGGCAAAGGGGTTCTCGTTGGAAATAACGTGAGTCATGCAAACAACAAAACTAAAACCCGTTTTCTGCCAAACTTGCAGAACATTACGTTTGACAGTGTTGCATTAAAACAAAATTTTACCTTCCGTATTACTATGAACGCCCTGCGTTCTGTTGAGCATAACGGCGGATTAGATGCCTTTTTGCTGAAAGCTGATGCGGCGCAGCTGTCTAAAACTGCTCGTGCGGTGCGTGCAAAAATCAAAAAAATTGTTCCGCCTGTTGCGGCATAATTTTAGGCGGATATAAGGTTTCAGGTATCGGAATCTTTTCCCTGCCGTACCCCGTAACCCCAAACCCGTATCCCGCCTTATGGAACACCTCGTCGCCACCCTCAATACCTTGCGTCCAGAATATATCTGGCCGATTATGATGGTTACCGCCTATGGCGGGATCGTCCTGATGGTGCGCTTTTTTGGCGCTGCAGGGCTGCATGCCTTTATCCCCCTCGCGATTATTGCTGCTAACATCCAAGTTTTAAAATCTGTCAAGTTTTCCGTGTTTGATAGTCCTGTAGCACTCGGCACGATTCTATTTAGTGCGACCTACCTTGCCAACGACGTTCTCAATGAATTATATGGACGTGCCGCCGCCCGAAAAGCCATTTGGTTGGCCTTTTTCTCGTATTTTTTATTCTCGATTTTTATGATTATTAATTTAGGCTATGCGCCGCTTACAGCTGAACAAGCTGGGAAAGACATGGCGTGGAACTTGCCGTATCAAGACTATATGAAGGCAATTTTCCTCCCCGCTCCTGCCTTTTTTATTGCCAGCATGTGCTCTTTTATTGTGAGTCAATTAGGGGACATTACGATTTATAGCTGGATTCGCGGCAAAACGGGCGATAAACATTTATGGTTGCGTACCAATGCTTCTACGCTGATTTCTGCGCTGGTGGACAGCATTGTGTTTAGTGTGCTCGCATGGAAAGTGTTTAAGGCAGGTGGCGACATGCCTTGGGACACTGTTATTTTCACTTATATACTAGGCACCTACGCATTGCGGGTCGTTGTCTCTATACTCGATACCCCCTTCATGTATTTAGCGCGATATGTAGGCAAAAAATCTGCCGATGCTGTATAAAAACTTCTCTTTTACCGTAGAAGCGACCAGTGGTGGCGCGCGTGCTGGCATTCTCAAAACCCCGCACGGGGATGTGTGCACGCCTGCTTTCATTTTTTGTGCGACAAAAGCGGCCACCCGCGTTGCTACACCGCAAGTTTTGCGCGAAGAAGGCACAGAAATTATCCTTGCCAATACCTATCACCTGATGTTGCAACCAACCGCCGATGTGGTGGAACAACAAGGGGGCTTGCAAGAATTCACAGGCTGGCGGGGGCCAATGCTGACGGATTCAGGGGGCTTTCAGATTTTTAGCATGGGACATGGGCACGTTGCCGATGAAATTAAAGGCAGACGTAGTGGCAAGAACGAAAAAAGCCTGTTGAAAATCACCGAAGACGGCGCAACCTTTCGCTCCTACGTTGACGGGCGAAAAATCACGCTCACCCCTGAAGATGCGATGGATATTCAACGCAAGCTCGGTGCGGATTTAGTGGTGGTGTTAGACGAATGCACCCCGTTTAATGTGGATAAAGCCTATACACAAAAATCTCTCTACATGACGAACCGCTGGGCAAAACGGTGTCTTACCCATTTTCAGAAAAATGATACGGGCAAACAAGCCCTCTATGGGATTGCGCAAGGTGGCATTTACGAAGACTTACGTAAAGAAAGCGTGGAATTCCTCAACGACGAAAATTTCTTTGCCCATGCGATTGGCGGCAGTTTGGGGCAGAGTCGCGAACAAATGTATGATGTGGTACGCTTTACCGCGCAATACTTGCGTAAAGATCGCCCTGTGCATTTATTAGGCATTGGCGGCATTCGTGATATTTGGGAGCATGCAGGACAAGGTATTGATACGTTCGATTGCGTGCACCCCACACGGCTTGCGCGCCACGGCGGGGCGCTTGCGATAAACAACAAAGAGCGGATTAATCTACCTAATGCCCGTTATCGGCATGACACAAAACCCATCGATGAAACGTGCACCTGCTACACCTGCCGCACATTTTCGCGGAGTTATTTGCATCATGTTGTCCGCACGGGCGAACCGCTTGCGCACTCACTTTTGTCTATTCACAATATCCATTTTATGAATAAACTAATGCGAACGGTGCGGCAGAGTATCCTTGAAAATACTTTTGAGGCGCTGAAAAAACAATGGCTAAGAAGGCTGGAAGAACCTGCTGGGGAAATTTAGAAAAAACGTAACTACCAACCGAAGGGAGTTACGAAAAAACTAGTGTCGCGTCCATAGATTAAGATTACATTGCGGAATGTACGCGACACTAGTGGTTGCGCCTCATCGCCTTTACGAGCTCTGTGACATTATGCTTAAACATGCTTTGGTAGGTTGCCGCAGGGCCGCCCGATGGGGATAGGGCATCAGCATAGAGTGCTGGCCCAACCACGGCCTCTGCCTCGGTTGCCAGTTGTTTGATCACATTCGGGTTGCTCATGTTCTCAAAAAACAGGGCGCGGGTTTTTGCAGATTTTATTTGCTCAATAAGGTATTTCATTTCCTTGGCGCTGGGTTCATCGTCAGTGCTGAAGCCGGTGGGGGCAAGGAACGTCACCTGATAGGCATCGGCAAAATAACCAAAGGCATCGTGGGTGGTGATCACTCGGCGCTTTTCAGCGGGAACGGTGGCGATTTCTTTTTTCACCCAAGCATCTAGGGCCGCCAGTTCGGCGTCCAATTTTGCCGCTCTCTCGTTATAGTCTTTGGCGTTGGCAGCATCGGCTTGTTGCAAGGCAGCTGCAATATTTTTTACATACAGCCGGCCATTAGTGATGTTTTGCCAAGCATGGGGATCGGTGCCGTCGTGGTGGTGATGGTGTTCATCAGAACCGTTTTCTTCCCCAATACTTAGGGTTTTGACAATCCCTTGGCTAGTGGTGACGACAGGGGCTTTAGTGCCTGAAGATTCGATCAATCTGCTCATCCAGCCTTCAAACCCTAGGCCGTTGACGATAATCACGTCTGCCTCTTTCAAGGCTTTAGCATCATTGGGGGTGGGCTGAAAAACGTGGGCATCCCCATCTGCACCCACGAGGCTGGTGACACTTACATCATCTCCACCCACTTGCCCCGCAAGGTCGCCCAGAATGGTAAAACTGGCCACAACTTTCAGCGGCGCAGCAATGGCTGTACTTATGCCCAAGGTAAGCCCCGCACCAAAAAAAAGTGCCGCAAGCGTCTTTTTCATGAAAGACTCCATCACGCTTAATAATTTTAGGGCACCTCTAAAAACCCTTTTATCGGGATGAGTGGCTAGGAAAGAGTTTTTTAGAACTACCCTTTAGTAGTGTGATTGCTCTGCATCTAGTCCGTAAGCGGTGTGTAGTGCGCGTAACGCCAGCTCGGTATAGGCTTCTTCAATGAGCACACTAATTTTAATTTCGCTGGTGGCGATGACACGAATGTTGATATTTTTGTCTGCTAACGTGCGAAACATGGTTTGGGCAACACCAACATGGCTGCGCATGCCTAATCCTACAACAGAAACCTTCGCTACATCTTTATCAACGTGAACAGCAGCAAACCCGATTGCAGAGCGGTTATTTTCTAGCGTTTTAACGGCGCGTTCCACATCCCCCCGTGTAACCGTGAAGGTCATATCGGTGCGGGCATTTTTCTCTTCAGAGATGTTTTGCACAATCATGTCGACATTAATGCCCTGCTCGGCGAGAGGCCCAAAGATTTTTGCCGAAACCCCCGGTTTGTCTTCCACAGCTTTGAGTGTTATTTTCGCCTCATCACGGCTATAGGTGATGCCGCTAATCACTTGTTGTTCTAACATATCTGCCTCATTCATTTCTTCTTCGGTCACAACAAACGTGCCCGCAATATCTTCTGCAAAGGTGGATTTAACTTGCAGGCGCACCTGCTCTTTCATCGCGAGTTCCACCGAGCGCGTTTGCAACACTTTTGCCCCCAACGATGCCATTTCCAACATTTCCTCAAAGGAAATTTTGCTAAGTTTGCGGGCTTTGGTGACAATACGCGGGTCACAAGTATAGACTCCATCCACATCGGTGTAAATATCACATCTGTCGGCTTTGAGGGCTGCTGCCAAGGCAACGGCTGCGGTATCACTGCCACCACGCCCAACCGTGGTGATGCGCCCCTCAGGGCTCACCCCTTGGAATCCCGCAACAACAGGGACTTGCCCGTCCAGCATAGTTTTTTTGAGAATTTCTGTATCAATTTCTTGAATGCGAGCACGCCCATGCATGCCATCCGTTTTAATCGGCACTTGCCAGCCAAGCCATGATCGGGAGGGAATTCCTATTGCTTGGAGGGCAAGGGCAGTGAGCCCTGCGGTAATTTGCTCGCCTGCTGCGACCACGGCATCATATTCGCGGGCATCGGGAAGGCCCGTGATTTCTTGCGTCCACGCAACCAACTGATTGGTGGTGCCTGACATGGCAGAGACCACCACCGCTACCTGATGCCCTGCATCCAGTTCTTTTTTCACAATATTTGCCACGTTCTTGATGCGGATTATATCCCCCACCGACGTGCCACCGAATTTTAAAACGAGAAGTGCCATAGTCCTGAAAAACCTATTTATTAATGGGCAGCTCTAAAAACTCTTTTATCGGGATGAGTGGCTAAGGAGCAACGCCA
>JBILKT010000017.1:0-16142 GCA_044376545.1 Alphaproteobacteria bacterium | reverse complement strand
GCAGTTCTGGTGGCTCTGTCCCTAAAAAATGAACGCCTTCATTGAGTGTATCGGTGGTAACAACCAACTGCTTGCCATCCACAACCCCCAGTACCGCGCCATCATTCAGCAATCCTGCCGCCCCGCCGAAGCTTGCTGCTAGCGGTGCAAAATATTTATTTATGAGTGAATGTTCACTCATTTTCCGCGAGGGTATTTTTTGTAAAGTCGTGCGGTCGCACCTCATTATTAAAATCGTGCGGACGCAAGTCATTATTAAAGTCGTGCGGACGCAAGTCATTATTAAAGTCGTGCGGACGCAAGTCATTATTAAAGTCGTGCGGACGCACGAGGCGCGCTATTTTATCGAGCAGCGAATTCACAAACGCAGGCTCTTTATGCATGAAAAAGCTCCGCGCAATGTGCACGTATTCGCTCAAGACGACCTTAATCGGCGTTTTCGCCTCGCCGACAATTTCGGCAATGCCTGCCAGCAGAATTGGTTTTAACACCGTGTCAATCCGCGCCAGCGTCCACCCTGCCGCTAAATTGCTTTCAATCATTTGCGTGAATTGCGCTTTTTCCGCATTGGCGAGTTTCACCAACCGTTGAAACAGCCCTGTATCCACCAATTCAGCAGGGGCACGATGCTGCAAAAACTCAGTCATGACACTGGCCGCCGTTTGTTTGCTAAACTCTTGTTGATACAACGCCTGCACTGCCAACAGCCGTGCATTGGTGCGTTGCTCTAAATTTTTTAACTGTCCCATTTATACAATCCCAAAACGTTCTTTCAGCGCCACAAGCCCCAAGCAGGCTTCCATAGCAAAGCCGCCCTTGTCGCCCTCTAAAGGATTAGCACGCGTGGCTGCTTGGGCATAGTTCTCAACGGTTAATATCCCGTTACCAATGGCGAGTTGCTGCTCAATCGCCAATTTTTGCAACCCCGCCGCGCTTTGCTCTGCCACCGTGTCATAATGGCTGGTCTCCCCGCGAATCACACAGCCTAACGCCACAAACCCCTTAAATTGCTTGGCGGCGAATGCGATGACGGCGGGAATTTCCAGCGCCCCCATCACCTCCACAACAACCGTTTCCACGCCCGCTGCCGACGCTTTTTTCCGTGCCCCCTCCAGCAAAAAGACGGATAAGTCTGGATAAAAATTCGCACTAATCAACAATAACGACATACCTACAACCCTTGATAACCTTCAATTTCCAACCCATACCCCTCTAACCCAACCAACTGCCGCTTGCTATTACTGAGCAAAATCATTTTTCGCACCCCAACATCCAGTAAAATTTGCGCGCCCACGCCATAATCCCGCAACAGCGTCGCTTTTTTTTCTGCCCCGCTCCGTGCCTCCAAAGCCTGAGAGACACTATGCGGCAAGGGTTCGCGGAGTAACACAACAACCCCCTGCCCTGCTGTGCTTATCGCCTGTAAGGATTTTTGCAAATCGGTTTGTTTGCCTAACGCCACATCGCCCAGCGCATCATCCAGCACGCTGAGCGCATGCATCCGCACCAAACACGGCGTATTTTTATCAATCTTGCCCTTGGTGAGCACAATGTGTTCCGCGTAGGTCACGGCATTCACATAGAGTTTTAAGGTGAACTCCCCGCCGTACAAACTGGTAAATGGCGCAGTATGAATGCATTGCACCAAGGTTTCCCGCCGCCGCCGATAGGCAATGAGATCCGCAATGCTTGCAATTTTCAACCCATGTTTTGCCGCGAATATTTTCAAATCAGGCAACCGCGCCATCGTGCCATCATCGTTCATAATCTCGCAAATAACGGCGGACGGATTAAAGCCCGAAAGCCGCGCCATATCAACGCTTGCCTCGGTGTGCCCTGCCCGCACCAACACGCCGCCATCTTTTGCCATCAGCGGAAAGACGTGTCCGGGACTCGCAATGTCGGTACGTCCTTTGGCAGGATCAATCGCAACGGCAATCGTGCGTGCCCTGTCTGCAGCAGAAATGCCTGTTGTAACACCCTCTCGCGCCTCAATGGACACCGTGAATGCTGTTTGATGCCGCGATAAATTATGCGCTGCCATCAGCGGTAGACCTAACTCTTCCACGCGCTGCCTTGGCAACGTGAGGCAAATTAATCCGCGCCCATATTTCGCCATGAAATTGATGGCGGCCGCATCGGCTTTTTCCGCCGCAATCACCAAATCGCCCTCATTTTCGCGATTTTCGTCATCCACCACGATGACCATCTTGCCTGCCGCAAAATCTTCCAATGCTTCTTCGATAGGAACTGTCATCATGCTGCGTCCTGCAATCGCGCCACATACCGCGCCAACATATCAATCTCAACATTGATCTGTGCCTTGGGTTTCAGGCTATGCAACGTGGTGTTTTCCCATGTATGCGGAATAATCATTACCGTAAAATGGGTATGTGTCACGTTGGTGACCGTCAACGACACGCCATTCAGCGTAATACTGCCTTTTTCCGCTACAAAACGCATGAGATTTTGCGGCAGTGCGACCGTCAGACGGAACGTCTCGCCTTCCGTCACAATACTTTCCACCACGCCCAACGCATCCACATGTCCAAACACAAAATGCCCGCCCACTTTATCGCCCACTTTCAGCGACTCCTCCACATTCAGCACATCGCCTGCCTTAACGCTGGCAAATGTTGTCCGTTGCAACGTTTCAGGGGCGGCATAGACGGTAAAATGCGTGTCGGTCTTAGCGGTGACTGTCAGACACACGCCTGCACAGGCGATTGAATCACCTATACTCGCGTCTGCTGCAATAACAGGGGCATGCAAAGTCAACACCGCGCCGCCCTCTTGAGAATGCAGCGCAGAAACCGTTGCTTGGTGGGAAATAATACCTGTGAACATAGGCGATGACGGTAGCAATTCCACTCGCCACCCGCAATCAAATAATCGTTGCATTGCGAGAGATTTTGTAGTACCATTGTAGCTACATAACAGGAGATATTCTTATGGCAAAAACCGCTATCGTCCGCGCCCGCGTGGAACCCGAACTCAAAGCAGACGCCGAAGCCATTTTAAAAGAGATTGGCTTGACGTTGAGTGATGCTATTAATATCTTATTCCGTCGTGTTAAATCCAGCAACGGCTTTCCTGTGGAATTGAGAACGCCTAATGCAGAAACGCTTGAATCTTTTAGACAAGCAGACGAGTATCCAGAAACCCTCACCACCCACAAGACGTTTACTGATTTTGAAAAATCACTGGGATTAAAATAAGCAATGCTGGATGTTCAAGAAACAAACCCTTTTAAGCGCGATGCAAAACGCATGCAAAAACGTGGCAAAGACATGCGTAAACTTCGCGATATTGTCCTATCATTGGCAAATGGAGAAACACTTGCCCGTAAACACTGCCCCCATCCCCTGAAAGGTAACTGGAAACCAAAATGGGATTGCCACATTGAACCTGACTGGGTTTTAATTTATGAGGTAACAACAGAGGCCGTTATTCTTCACAGAACAGGTGCACATACCGATTTATTCGACTAACTCTCCACCACCATCCCATCATACCCCACCTCAACGCCTGCGGGGAGTTTGGCTTTAAGCTCTTCATAGTCCATTTGTGGACCTAAATGCGTGAGAATAGTGCGTTTGGGTTTGAATTTCTCTATCCACGACAGGGTTAAATCCAAATACGCATGACCGGGGCTTGCGTCATATGCCGCGCAATCGATAATCCACACGTCCAAATTTTCGAGAAACGGTTTAGATTCTGGCGGAAACCCTTTTGTATCTACAGAATACGCCATGTTGCCAATACGAAACCCTATCGACTGCAAAAAGCCGTGGTCTTGATAAAAAGACTCAATGGGGAAGGTAAACCCCTCCACCGCAAACGGTTGCATCACCTCGATGGTGTGCATGATGATAACGGGGCGATAAAACGCCTCCGTCATCACAGGCGGTTTGTCTCTGAAAATATAGGGAAAGCGTTCGGCTATTTCCTTGGCATAATACGCACTTGTATAGGCATGGAGCGGTTTTTGCGTCATAAAATTAATTGAGCGCACATCATCCACACCATGGAGGTGATCCGCATGATTATGCGTGTATAAAATCGCATCAATGTGCTTCAAGCGATTGCGTAAAAATTGCGCACGCAAATCAGGCGAGGTATCAATCAGCAGCTTTGCGCCCTGATGTTCTACATAGAGCGAGACACGCGTACGGCGGTTTTTCGGATTTTTCGGATCACAATTGCCCCATTCGCCTGCGCCGTCTGCGCCGCCTAATAAAGGCACGCCGCCAGAGCCGCCTGTTCCTAGGAGAATACATTTCATGCGGCACTCTTTAGGGGACGCGGCACTTTGTCAAACAGCGTGTAAAAATTTGTCGTGGTCTGTTGTGCCACCTGTTGCAAAGAAATGCCCTTAATTTCTGCCAATTTCTCTGCCGTATGCACCACAAAACTCGGTTCATTACGCTTACCCCGATGCGGCAGCGGCGCAAGATACGGCGAATCTGTTTCAACTAACAGTCTCTCCAGCGGCAATTTAGCAACCGTCTCGCGCAAGGCTTCCGCCGTTTTAAAGGTGATAATCCCTGACAAGGATATGTAAAACCCAAGGCTGAGGGCTGCCTCGGCAAACGCATGAGAGGCCGTAAAGCAATGAATCAGTCCTTTAAACGCGCCTTTTGCATATTCTTTTTGTAAAATCAACGCAGTATCCTCATCCGCATCCCGCGTATGGACAATAAGCGGCAAACCTGTTTCCCGTGCGGCTGTTATATGCGCCCTAAAATCTGCCTGCTGGTTGGCGCGATTGCTGGTTTCATAATAATAATCTAACCCCGTCTCGCCAATACCCACAACTTTTGCGTGTGCTGTGCGGGCAATCAACTCTTCCGCCGTCACCAATTCCTGATCGGCCGTATGGGGATGCACCCCAACAGTGCAGTAAATCTGCGGGTTTTCCTCTGCGACCGCCAACACGCGGGGGAATTCCTTGAGGCTCGTGCTGATGGTGAGCAACGTTTCCACACCCAATGCGTGGGCACGCTGAATCGCGGCCGCTCTATCAGCCGCAAAATCAGGGAAATCAAGATGGCAGTGGGAGTCAACGAGCATTAGCACCAAAATATTTGTCAGACGCTCCCATGGAAATGGGAGCATACTTAAGAATCGCTTTTACAGAAATTTTTGCCGCATCAAGGAGTTGTTTCTTGAGAACACTCTTTGCTATTCGCAAATCATCACTGCCTTCTGGATATTGTTTCTGAAGGTCTTCCAGCTTTTCAGAATACCCTATTTTATTTTTTGTATTTTCAATTTTCGTTTTGAGTGTTTGTAACTCTTGTAAATCAATATTTAATTTTTCAAGGTATTCTTGCTCCTCTTTTGAGTTTGCGTAAAATTTTTGCTCAAGAAATGCGAGGAAGAATCCTTCGTTAATCGAAATGCCATCTTGTATTGTTCTTAAACTACTGTCGACAGGGGACTGAACTTGCATAAAAATCACTCCTCCACAAACCTTGGAAACAGGGGCTTTGGCTCGTCAATCGTCACTGTTTGTAGGGCATGTTCTTTTGCAACAAACGCCCAATCGCGTTGGTCATTGGGAATATGGAGGAAATCGAGTAATTCCGCCATTGCATCGGGCATAAACGGTTGCAGAATCAGCCCGACACAGCGGATGGTCTCTACCAGCGTATAAAGCACAACCTTCATACGCTCTACGTCGGTTTTTTTGAGTGCCCACGGCGCTTGCATATCCACATAGCGGTTCGCATCACCGATTACGTTCCAAATTTCTTCTAACGCTTTGTGAAAGGCTTGGATATCCAGTTCTTTCCCCACCACGATGGGGAGCGTGTAGGCTTTTTCCAACAGCGCGGTGTCTTCTGCCGTTAGGGTCTCAAAGCGAGTTAAGCCATTGCAATTCTTAAACACTTGGGAAAACACCCGCTGGCACAGGTTGCCAAGGTCATTCGATAAATCGGTGTTGATGCGGCGAATCATGGCGGTGTGGGAAAAATCGCCGTCTTGCCCGAACGGCACTTCCCGCAGCAAGAAATAGCGCACGGCATTCAGCCCATAGGTGTCAATCAGCGCGTACGGGTCAATCACATTGCCGACAGACTTTGAGATTTTCTGCCCCTCGTTCGTCCACCAGCCGTGGGCGTAAACGCGCTGCGGCAGATGCAATCCCGCTGCCATCAAGAACGCTGGCCAATAAACGGCGTGAAAGCGCACAATATCCTTGCCCACAACATGCGTCACGTTCTCCCAAAAATTTTTAAAGTCGGGGGATTGCTCATTGGGATAGCCAATCGCGGTAAGATAATTTGCCAGTGCATCCAACCACACATACATGATATGTTTTTCATTGTTGGGCACGGAAATGCCCCACGCAAAACTGGTGCGGGAGATAGACAAATCCTTGAGTCCGCCCTTAATAAAGCTCAACACCTCGTTATAGCGGCTTTTGGGGGCAATGGCATCGAGGTGTGCGGCGTAATAGTCTAACAACGGCTGTTCAAAGGCAGACAGCTTGAAAAAATAACTCGGCTCTTCCACCCATTCCACAGGCGCACCGCTGGGGGCTTTGCCATTGACGAGTTCGCTTTCTTGGTAAAATGCCTCATCGCGCACCGAATACCAACCCGCATAGCTGCCTAAATAAATAAAGCCGTTGGCTTCCAGCTTGTGCCACAAGGCTTGTGCTGCTTGCTTGTGGCGGGGTTCGGTGGTGCGGATAAAATCATCGTTGCTGATGTTGAGCGTTTTGGCAAGGCGTTGAAAATGCGCGGAATATTTTGTGGCATAGTCCAGTGGCGTGATGCCTGCTTTTTGCGCCGATTGCTCGACTTTTTGCCCGTGTTCATCGGTGCCTGTCAGGAATTTGACGGTATACCCCGTGAGGCGTTTATAGCGTGCCAGCACATCACACGCTAAAGTTGTATAGGCATGACCGATATGCGGCACATCGTTGACATAGTAAATCGGCGTGGTGATGTAATAGTTTTGCATAGTTTCAGGATACTGTTTTAAGTGTTAAAAAAATATGCAGGAAAACATGTTTTGGTTCAAGTTTTAGCTGCTGCATATCCGCAAAGAGGCTATTTATCTTGGTTTGCAGGGTAAAATAATGTTGGATAGTCTCCTGTGTATTTTTGGTGATTTTCGCCTTCAAACGCGCAGTTAGCCAGCCTTCCAGCTGATTTTTTAAAAGCTGTGTTGCTGATGCCATATGGTCTTTTTGTTTTTCGAGAAGATTGATCACGCTGTAACACAGGGAAAGCGGGGCGTTCGGCATGTTTTTTAATACGTCTTGGCAGGCATTAAGCAAGGGTAGTAAATTTTCGGACGCTAATTGCCGCGCCTTGCCCACAGAACCGCCCGTTGCGGCATAGAACGCCGCGCTATTGTCATCGGGAAAAATGCCCTGAAAGTCTTGTAAACTAAGCGGTTGGAAGCGCAACACGAGGCAGCGCGAGCGAATGGTCGGCAGCAACTTTGCGGGATTGTGGCTAATGAGAATCAATATCGTGTTACCGTTTGGCTCTTCCAACACTTTGAGCAACGCGTTTGCACCCTGAAACGCAAGATTATCAACGCTATCCAGCAAAATCACCTTGCGTTGTGCCATAGCGGGCGTGTTCCGCAAAAATTGCTGTAGGTCGCGCACCGCCTCAATGGGGATATCTTGCTTATTTTCTGCTACATGGGGGGTTATCAGACGAAAATCGGGGTGGGCGTTCTGGCGCATGAGGCGCAAGGGGGAAGCATCTTCCCCGTAAGCCAAGGTGGGCGCGGGTTTGGGCAGGGCATCGCCGAACAGCCCGCCGCCCTCTTCTTCTGGAGGATTATCAAGCAGGGCAGCTGCAAACTGCCAAGCGAGTGTTGCTTTGCCAATGCCTTCCATCCCCGCAAACAGCCATGCATGCGGGATATTGCCGCTTTCAAGGGTTTTTAGCAGCAAGTTTTGTTGGGAAAGATGACCGATGATCATTATTTTAATCAGTGATTAATATTTTCTCAACCGCCGCTAAACATTGTTCTGTAACCCGCTCTAACGGCTGCGTTGCATCAATCACTGTAAAGCGTTTGGGGTTGTTCTGCACCATTTCTTTGAATCCCGCATAGAGTTTTCCGTGGAACGCGCGGTCTTTTTCCTCAAAGTGATCCGTACCCCCGCGCCTTGCAGAGCGTTGCAGCCCTACGCTCGGGGGCACATCAAAAAATAATGTTGCATGGGGTTGCAGCTCAAGTGTTGCAAGGGTATTCAGCTCGTCGATAATGCTGCGGGGCAAGCCCCCTGCATAGCCTTGGTAGGCAAGCGTGGAATCGGTAAATCTGTCACACAACACCACTTTTCCTGCTGTGAGCGCGGGAAAAATAGTTTTTGCAACATGCTCATGACGCGCGGCACTGATAAGAAACAACTCTGTGAGGGGCTGCCAGCTTGCCCCTTCGCTGTTCAAGAGGAGTGTGCGAATTTTCTCGGCATTTTCATTGCCCCCCGGTTCGCGGGTAGTGAGCACATCTCGTCCCTGCTCTCGTAAAGCCGTAGCAACACGGGCAATTTGTGTTGTTTTGCCTGCGCCTTCGCCGCCTTCAAAGGTAATAAAGATGCCCTTAATAAAGATCACCAAAGAACATGTAGCGGAATTTTTTCTGTGCCTGCTGCGCAAAGCCAATTTTCTCTACATCCTCCCCCACTTTAAGCTTCACCGAAAACGGTTTTAATAACATAGGGTGTCCAATAACAAGCTCTCCCACAACAGTCCCCGCCTTCACAGGGGCATGTAGTGGCCCTGTATACGTCACTTTCGCCGTAAAATCCGTTGTGCGGCGCAACACAGGCAACGTTGCAATAATATCTTGGTCTGTCACCAGCGGCACATGCTGTTGCTTGCCTAACCACACACTCGCATCGGCAACGGTCTGTCCTTTTTTGAACAATTTGTAGGTACGAAACTCGCGAAAGCCCCACTCTACGATTTTCACAGCTTCTTTCTCGCGCTCACTGGGTGATGTACACCCTGAAATCACCAAAATCAACCGTTGATCCCCGCGCTTGACAGAGCCAACCAAATTATACCCTGCATCTGCTGTATAGCCTGTCTTCAAACCATCTGCCCCTGCTGTTGTCCGCAATAATGGATTTCGCGCATGCTGATTAATTTTATTATATTCAAACTCACGTTGCCCAAAATAGTGATAATATTCAGGAAAATCATTAATGAGATGCTGGGCGAGAATGGCGAGATCATGCACCGTTGTGACGTGGCTGGGATCGGGCAAGCCATCAGGATTGCGAAAAAAACTGTTTTTCATCCCTAATTGCTGGGCTTTTTCGGTCATCAAATCCGCAAAAGTTGTAACAGACCCACTAATAGCTTCCGCCATAGCAACCGACGCATCGTTGCCTGACTGCACGATAATGCCTTGAATCAGATTGCCAACACTCACTGGTTTGTTGGCCTCAAGAAACATTCTTGATCCTTCTGTTTTCCACGCATTCTGGCTGGTGATAAATTCTTGCTCTAGTGTTAATTCGCCTGAACGCAGTTTTTCAAACACCAAATAGGCAGTCATGATTTTGGTGGTTGAGGCAGGGTACATCTGCTCGTCTGGTGCTTTTTCAAACAGCACTGTACCTGTGTCTGCATCCATAAGAATGGCATGTTGCGCCGCTGTTTCAAGGGGAGCTGTTGCAGCAAGCGCTGCTGTTGCAGAGAACATTGCAAACAAAAATAGGGAGGCGACTCTTTTAATCATGTTTTTCTTCTTTTTATTCGATAACAATTTGTGCATGCTGCTGACCAGAGGCAATGACTTTATTAAGGGATTTATCGGCAACGTCAAGGCTTGGGTAGGGCCCCAAACGCACACGATACAAAGTTTTCCCTCCAATTGTGGCTGGCTGAATGATGGGCGCATCAATTGATTTTAACTGTGCTGCCAATCTCTCTGCGTTTGTAGAGGTACTGAACGCTGCCGCTTGGACATAAATACCGTTTTTAATCGGCGTTGGTACAGGAGCAATGCGCTCTGGTTGTTGGGCTGCATATCCTGCAATTGGTGCAAGGGGTTTTGCAGCAATAGTGTTGGTGGGCTGTGGCACTTGCGTTCGCTGCGGGGTATTAGACGCATATTGGCTTGAAATACGCCCTTCCATTGCCTCTGCCGCCGCTATTTTGCTTTCTTCGGGCAACAATTCTAGGCGAACATGCGCCGTTCCCTTATTAAGAAAACCCAGTGTTTCTGCCGTGTAGCGCGAGGCATCAAAAATTCTGTCTTCGGCAAACGGCCCTCTATCGTTAATCCTAACAACCGCACTGCGCCCGTTTTCAAGGTTTGTGACGCGGACAATACTGGGGAGTGGCAAAGTTTTGTGCGCACCTGTTAAAGAGTGCGTATCAAACGTTTCGCCATTGGCTGCCATTTTGCCATGAAACCCCGGCCCATACCATGAGGCAATGCCTTCTTCTGTAAACGTTTCATAGACTTGCGGCGTATACCATACCCCCTCTACCTTATAGGGTGCGCCTACTTTATAATAGCCTTTAGATTTAGGGATATTGCCCGTTGCCACCGTGTTGCTGCTTGTTGACGAGCATGCCGAAAGGCTAAAAAGCACCAATAAAACTAGAATTCTCTTCATGGAGTTTCCTCGCGCATTGCGTCAGCAAGTTTGCTAACAGACAAGGCAAATAAGTTTGACCGATTCCAGTTCAACAACACAGAATGATTTTTGTAAACAAGAAACGCACGTTGCGCGTTTGGTTCGGGAATAATAAGGGTAACGGCATCACTGAGCGCGGGTAACGGTTTGCCATCAAGCGTTTTGAAATGCATCGCCCGCCACGCGCTTAACGGCTTTGATTGTTTATGCAGTGCGTAAAAAGCATCCCGTTGTTGGGGGATTTTAAACTGCGGCACAAGGATCTCCATCCCCCATTCTTCTGCCCCATTCCAGCCATTTTGGTGCAAATAATTGGCGATAGACGCAAACACATCTGCTTTGGTTTGCCAAATATCCTTATGCCCGTCGGCCGTTTCATCCACCGCGAACTTCAGAAAACTACTCGGCATGAACTGGCACTGCCCCATTGCCCCTGCCCAAGACCCCGTAAATTGTTGCAACGAGATGTGCCCTTCTTGGAGAATTTGCAGGGCATTATAAAGTTCGGTGCGAAAATACGCGCTGCGCCGCCCATCATAGGCAAGCGTCGCCAGTGCTTCAATCAACGGAAAACCACCTGTGAGTTTCCCAAAGTCTGTTTCCATGCCCCATAACGCTACAATATACGCAGGCTGCACGGCATATTTCTGGGATATTTTGTGCAGCAGGACTTTGTTTTGCTGCAGTAACTTTTGCGCCGTTTTGATGCGTTGCGGGGTGACCGTGCGCGTTTGGTATTCTTGGAGCGTTAATTTCCCTTCGGGCTGATTACGATCAAGCTCGATGATGCGTTCTTTTGGTGCAATGCCTTGAAAGGTTTTTTCGAGGAAAGCGTCATCAAATCCCTTTGTTGCGGCTTCTTTTTTAAAGTCTTGCAGCCATGCCGCAAAAGGTTGCTGGTTGTGCGGCGGCTCTTGGGCAACGGCAACGGTCGAAAAAACAATCATGCACAGCAACGTAAAAAACTTTCGCCCACCTGCTGCCTGCTGCCTGCCGCCTCTCTTGTTAAATATCCGCATAGCACCGAATTTCTGCGTTCGCCCCTGGATGCGTGAGTGCGCCTTTTTCGGCACTGCCGACCACTTGGGCATAACGCCACAAAACCCCACTGCCAAAATTCTGTGGCTTGGGTTTCCATGCCGCACGGCGTGTTGCGAGTTCTTTCTCTGATAAATCAACATCAATCGTGCCTTTGGTTGCGTCCAAGGTGATGACATCGCCGTCTTTCAGTAAACCAATCGTCCCACCCACAGCCGCTTCTGGCCCCACATGTCCCACACAAAAACCACGCGTTGCACCGCTGAACCGTCCATCGGTGATGAGCGCGACTTTATCGCCCATATCCTGCCCGTAAATCGCCGCCGTGGTGCTGAGCATCTCGCGCATCCCCGGTCCGCCACGAGGTCCTTCATAGCGAATCACAAGCACATCGCCCGCTTTATAATCACGGTTTTCAACGGCTTTGAACGCATCTTCTTCACAATCAAAACACCGTGCCACGCCTGTAAACGTGAGGTTTTTAAGCCCTGCAATTTTCACAATCGCGCCTTCAGGAGCAAGATTGCCGCGCAACCCAACAACGCCGCCTGTGGTAGACAGTGGATTGCTGGTCGGGCGAATCACCTCTTGATCGGTCGGGAACGTCACACTTTCAAGGTTTTCGGCAATGGTTTTGCCTGTTACAGTCAAACAATCGCCATGAATAAAGCCGCCCTCATAAAGGGCTTTCATGAGGACAGGCACACCGCCCACCTCAAACAAATCCTTCATCACGAAGCGTCCTGCGGGTTTTAAATCCGCGATATACGGCGTGCGGCGGAAAATTTCCGCCACATCATGAAGATCAAAATCAATCCCTGCTTCATTTGCCATGGCGGGCAAGTGCAACGCCGCATTGGTTGACCCGCCACTTGCTGCCACAATCGTTGCTGCATTTTCGAGAGATTTGCGGGTGACAATATCACGCGGGCGAATGTTTTTCTCGAGCAACAGCATCACCGCTTCGCCTGAGGCTTCCGCATATTTATCGCGTGAGTCATAAGGGGCTGGGGCACCCGCTGATCCCGGGAGCGCAAGCCCGATGGCTTCTGACACACATGCCATCGTATTCGCCGTAAACTGCCCGCCGCAAGACCCTGCCGACGGACAGGCGATACACTCTAATTCCACTAATTCTTCTTCCGAAATTTTTCCCGCCGAATACGCACCAACCGCTTCAAACACGTTCTGTACGGTGACATCTTGCCCTTTGTGTTTGCCGGGTAAAATGGAGCCGCCATACATAAACACCGAAGGGATATTCAGGCGCAACATCACCATCATCAGACCGGGGAGTGACTTATCACAGCCTGCAAAGCCGACGAGGGCATCATAGCAATGCCCCCGCACGGTGAGCTCCACGGAATCAGCAATCACCTCGCGTGACACAAGCGACGATTTCATCCCCTCATGTCCCATGGCGATGCCATCTGTCACCGTGATGGTGGTGAATTCACGCGGCGTACCATTTGCCGCTTTCACGCCTTTTTTCGCGGCTTGTGCCTGACGCATCAGCGCAATATTGCACGGCGCTGCTTCATTCCACGTTGTCACAACACCCACAAAAGGTTGCTGAATTTCTACATCCGTCATGCCCATGGCATAGTAATAAGAACGGTGGGGCGCGCGCTCAGGCCCGACAGAGACGTGGCGGCTGGGGAGTTTGGTTTTGTCTATCATGGCGTGATTTTTAGGGCAGTTTTCTGGAATTGTAAATGAGTAAGACATTTGAACCCTTGCAAAGAATGTAAAAAAATGCTATATAGCTAGATAGCTAATGGAGGTATCATCATGGAAATAGCCTTGTATGATGTGAAAAATAGATTATCGGAAATTGTGCGCCGCGTGGAGCAAGGAGAACATTTCTCTATTACGCGCCGTGGAAAAACGGTCGCTGTGCTGAGCGCCCCTTCTTCCTCACCTGCCCCTGCTGAAGCAACAAACCCTTGGAAAAGATGGCTTGACGTACGCCAAGAGATGCATCTTTCTTTGGAAGAAGTCCGTGAATTCAGACAGCAAGGACAGAAGTAATGCTGGTATTAGATTGCTCTTTGGTTTTAAGCAATTTTTTACCAGATGAGCAGCATCCCTACGCTGATAGCGTCATGCAAAAACTTGCCACGCAACCGCAACAGGTGGTTGTGCCGACAATTTTTTATCTGGAAGTGAATAATGTCTTGGCAACGGCGCAAAAACGCGGACGCATCAGCAAAGAATTATATGATAGGACTCTTGCAGAAATGGGGCTTTTGCCACTGCTTGTTGATACAGAAGCCGCACAATTTCGCATCGCGCCGCAACTACAATTATTGATGCATCGACACACGCTCACCGCTTATGATGCCTGCTATTTAGAAGTTGCCTTAAGGCGGTCACTCCCCCTTGCAACACTGGATAAAACACTGCAAAAAGCGGCGATAGCGGAAGGTGTTTTTTACGCAGCATGACCCAAACGCTGGAGTGATTGCGTCAGCTTGTTTTTTGTAACGATAAATCCGTCACGTTTTTGTTGCTGTTCTGCAACGACTTCTGCTGAGGCTTTCGCCACAAACTGCGGATTATTGAGTTTATTCTCCACCCGCGCAATATCCGCTTCTAACGCTTTTAATTCCTTGGCAAGGCGTTGTTTTTCTTGGGTTATATCAATCATCCCGCCTAAAGGGAGAGCAATTGTCATGCCGTCTATCACCAGTTGTACAGATTGCGGCGGCGCGACATTGCTAAACGCAAGCGTCTTTAAACGTGCCATTCTTTGCAATAACACACTGTTTTCATGAAGTATTTCTTGTTGTGCAACGGTTGCACCAATCACCAGCGCGTCACAGGGCGTTGCAGCAGGCACGTTCATTTCTGCTTTGGCGGAACGAATCTCCGTGATTATTTGCTGCAATATCGAAACGTTTTGCGCTTTTGCGGTGAAGTGTTCGGGCAATGTTAGATCTGTCCAAGAAGAAAACAACAGCGGTTTATCGGAAAATCCAAGCTTTTCTGACAATTCATCGGTGATAAACGGCATAAACGGATGCAGGATTTTGACAATTTCTGCTAAGCTAAAGGCAATGGTTTGTTTCGTTTCCGCAACAATTTGCAGATCGTTGCTTTGAAGCAAGGGTTTTGTAAACTCCAGATACCAATCGCAAAATGTTCCCCAGACGAAATGATAGGCGCGCTCTGCCGCTTCATTAAAAGTATAGGCATCAAGGGCACTCGCAACCGCTCCTGCTGTCGTTTGTAATTCCACCAAAATCCATTGATTGAGCGCGTGTTGGCATGCATCAACGTGATAGTCTGCGCTCAATACCGCGCCGCTCATCTCTGCATAGCGCGATGCATTCCACAACTTCGTTGCAAAGTTGCGATAGCCCTCAACGCGGTTCATCGCCAGCTTTACATCGCGTCCTTGCGCCGCCAAAATGGCGAGCGTAAAGCGCATCGCATCACAGCCGTATTCGTCAATCACGTTGAGCGGGTCAATCACATTGCCCTTGGATTTCGACATTTTCTGCCCGAATTCATCGCGCACCAGCGCATGAATGTAGACGTTTTTAAAAGGGACATCTTTCAAGAAATGCAGCCCCATCATCATCATACGGGCAACCCAGAAGAAAATAATATCAAAGCCTGTGACCAACGTTGTGGTGGGGTAAAATTTTGCGAGTTCAGGCGTTTTTTCAGGCCAACCAAGGGTAGAAAACGGCCATAAGGCTGAGGAAAACCACGTATCGAGCACATCAGGATCTTGCGTTAATACAACGCCCTCCCCCGCTTTTTCTTGGGCTTCCGCGGCGGTCATCGCTACAATTGGTGTGCCATCAGACGTATACCACGCAGGGATTTGATGCCCCCACCACAGTTGCCGTGAAATACACCACGGTTGGATGTTCTCTAGCCACGAAAAGTAGGTATTCTGCCACTGTTCGGGGATAAATTTCGTTTTACCAGAACGCACCGCTTCTAACGCAGGTTGTGCCAAACTTTCAGCATTCACATACCACTGATCGGTCAAAAACGGCTCAATCACCGTATTCGAGCGATCGCCAAACGGCACTGCTTGTTTGGTCGGTTCAATTTTTACCAAAAAGCCTTGCGCTTCTAGGGCTGCAACCACTTTTTCGCGGGCAACCAGCCTATCTAAGCCACGGAAAGCTTCGGGCACAACATTATTCAACGTGCCATCTGCATTGAGTATGTTAATTTGTTCAAGAGCGTGGCGTTTTCCCACTGCAAAGTCGTTAAAATCGTGGGCAGGCGTGATTTTTACCGCCCCTGTGCCCTTTTCAGGGTCACTATAGCTATCGGCGATAATAGGCAAAAGGCGGGTGGTGAGGGGCAGGCGAACATTTTTATGAAGCAGAGAGGTATATCGCTCATCCTCAGGATTCACGGCCACCGCCGTATCGCCAAACAGCGTTTCAGGGCGTGTTGTGGCAACAATAATTTCCCCCGTGCCGTCTTCCAGCGGATAACG